>DASVTM010000393.1:0-2000 GCA_036387575.1 Brevundimonas sp. | reverse complement strand
GCCCTGAGCGCCTCCCACCGCTGCGGCGACGGCTGCGGCGAGCTGGTGCGGACGGAAGGGTTTGGCGAGACGCGGAACGCCCAGGGCTTCGCCCTCGGGGATTTCGGCATAGCCGGAGACCATGAGGATCGGCAGCGTCTTCCACCCTCCTTCGATCGCCCGGATAAGCTCGCCGCCGGTCATCCCCGGCATGGCGTAGTCGGTGATGACGAGATCGATGCGATGGTTGCCCAGTATGCGCAGCGCCTCTTGCCCGGACGCGGCCTGAAGCACGGTGTGCCCCATGTCGCCAAGCAACGCGGCTGTGTTGATCAGAACCAGTTCGTCATCATCCACCGCCAGAACGGTGAGTGGCTGAAGAAAGCGCAGAGGTCCCTCGGCGGCGGAAACCTCCTCTGTCGCGGGCTTCACGCGAATGGCGACGGGTAGCCAGATTTCGGCAGTCGTTCCTTCGCCCGGCTTGCTTTTCAGAACAAGCTTTCCGCCGCATTGTTCGGCCATCCCGGCGACCATCGACAATCCCAGACCAGTGCCGCTGCCGACGCCCTTGGTGGTGAAGAACGGATCCATCGCCCTGGACCGCGTGTCCTCGTCCATCCCTTCACCCTCGTCTGTGACGGAAAGGCAGACGTATTGTCCCGGCTCGAGACCGTTGCGAGTCCTGACCTGCTCGTGGCGGGCGGCGAGAATGATCGTTCCCCCGTCCGGCATGGCGTCGCGCGCGTTCACCGCCAGGTTTATCAGGGCGAGGTCAAGCTGCGCTGGGTCGGCCCGAACGGGTTTGAGGAGAAGCGGGAACCGGGTGTCGATGGTGACGCCCGGTCCGATCGTCCGCTGCAGGAGATCCGCCGAGCCACGAACAAGATCAGGCAGTTCGACGGTCTGAAGCGCCAGATCCTGCTTGCGGGCGAAGGCGAGCATGCGATGGGTCAGTGTGGCGCCCCGCTCCGCCGCCTGCATGATGTTGTCGAGGAACCGGGTAATGTCCGCGCCCTTTGCGAGCCGGCCCCGCGCCAGGTCAACGCTGCCCATGATGGCGGCGAGGAGGTTGTTGAAATCGTGGGCCACGCCGCCGGTGAGCTTGCCGATGGCTTCCATCTTCTGAGACTGGAAAAAGGCCTGCTGCGCCTGTTCCAAAGCCAGCTGGGATCGCCGACGCTCCGTCAGATCGCGGGTGATCTTGGCGTAGCCGATGAGCTCGCCTTGATCGTTATGCACAGGATCGATGACCACGTTGGCCCAGAAATTTGTGCCGTCTTTGCGATAGCGCCAGCCCTCGGCTTCGAAACGTCCCTCGTTCAGCGCTGTTTTCAGAGCGTTGGCCGGGAGGTCCGAGGCCCGGTCTTCGGGCGCGTAGAAGCGGGAGAAATGTTCGCCGATGATTTCATCGGCAGTATAGCCTTTAAAGCGCTCGGCGCCGCCGTTCCAGCTGGTCACATAGCCGTCGCGATCGAGCATATAGATCGCATAGTCGGTGACACTGTTGAGCAGGAACCTGAAGCGTTCCTCGCTTCGACGAAGCTCCTCTTCGGCCTGTCTGCGCGTAGTCAGATCGCGCGTGACCTTGGCGAACCCGATCAGCTCACCGGAGGTGTCCCGGACCGGATCGATGACCACGTTGGCCCAGAACCTGGAGCCGTCCTTGCGAAGCCGCCAGCCCTCGGCCTCGAACCGGCCTTCCTGCCTTGCCGTGGCCAGCGCCTTGGTCGGAATTTCCTGCTGGAGATCCTCGGGGGTGTAGAATGTCGAGAAATGCCGCCCGATGATCTCGTCCGCAGCGTAGCCCTTGAACCGTTCGGCGCCGGCGTTCCAGCTCGTGACGATGCCTGAGGGGTCAAGCATGTAGATGGCGTAGTCGGTTACGCTCTGAACGAGCAGTTCGAACCGGTTGGTCATGGTCGCTTCAGTCGATCGAGTCATTGAGGCCCCCGCCATAACCTGAAACGAATGCCAAGGGGTCCGTTAGGTTCCAGGGCGTCGACGGTCCTCGCCCCTGCCCA
>DASVTM010000392.1:0-5184 GCA_036387575.1 Brevundimonas sp. | reverse complement strand
GGACGGCGCCGACGAGATCGGTCCCGGGCTGGCGCTGACCAAGGGCGGCGGGGCGGCTTTGCTGCGCGAGAAGCTGGTGTGGGAGGCGTCGAAGAGCTGCATCGTCATCGCCGACGCGGCCAAGGTCGTGCCGGTGCTGGGGCAGTTCGCCCTGCCGGTCGAGGTCGTCGCCTTCGGGCACAAGACGACCGCCAACCGTATCGCCGACGTGCTGCTGGACCACGAGATCATCATGCCGGCGCGCGCGCGAACTGCCGACCGGGGGCTGGTCCGCACCGACGGCGGCAACCTGATCTATGACGCCAAATGCGTCGCCATCCATGATCCGGTGCGGCTGGCCGACGACCTGAAGCTGATCACCGGCGTGGTCGAGCACGGCCTGTTCCTCGATCTCGCCGACGAAGCGATCATTGGTGGCGATGACGGGGTCAGCACCCTATTTCCGTGACCGATCATCTCAGCTGAAAGAAACTCATGGCCGATTACGACTACGACCTCTTTGTCATCGGCGCGGGCTCGGGTGGGGTGCGTGCGGCGCGGCTGACGGCGCTGGGCGGCAAGCGGGTGGCCATCGCCGAAGAGTTCCGGGTCGGCGGCACCTGCGTGATCCAGGGCTGCGTGCCCAAGAAGTTCATGGTTATGGCGTCGGACTTCGCCCACCAGTTCCACACGGCTGAGGGCTATGGCTGGGATGTCCAGGCGACGTTCGACTGGCCCAAATTTCTGCAGGCCAAGGACGTCGAGATCGCGCGCCTGTCGGGCATCTATGCAGCCAATCTCGGCAAGGCGGGCGTTGATCTGGTCAATGGCCGGGCGGTCTTTGTCGACGCCCATACGGTGAAGGTCACCAAGCGCGACGGCACGGACGGCGGGACGTTCACCGCCGAGAAGATCCTGATCGCCACGGGCGGTCGTCCCTGGGTGCCGGAGAACCTGACGGGCATCGAGCACGCCATCACCTCCGAACAGGCCTTCCACCTTCCGGAACTGCCCAAGCGCATCCTGATCGCGGGCGGCGGCTATATCGCGGTGGAGTTCGCGGGCATCTTCGCTGGGCTCGGCGTCGATACGACGCTGGTCTATCGCGGGCCGAACATCCTGCGCGGTTTCGATGACGACGTGCGCGCGCATCTGGCCGGTGAAATTGAGAAGCGGGGCATCAAGGTCATCCTCGGTTGCCAGCACTCGAGCCTCGAGAAGACCGAGACCGGCATCGTCAATCATCTCGAAAACGGGATGACGATCGAGACCGACGTCGTGATGTTCGCCACCGGTCGCATTCCCTACGTCAAGGATCTGGGGCTGGAGAAGGCCGGCGTCACGCTCAGCGACAAGGGCGCGATCGTGGTCGACGAGCTATCGAAGACCTCGGCCGACAACATCTGGGCCATCGGCGACGTGACCGACCGGATGAACCTGACGCCGGTGGCGATCCGCGAGGCGGTCGCCTTCCACGAGACCGTCTACAAGAACAACCCGCAGCATTTCGACTATGAGGCCGTGGCGACGGCGGTGTTCTCGCAGCCGCCAGTCGGCGTGGTCGGCCTGTCCGAGAGCGAGGCGCGGCACATCTGCAAGGCGGGCGTGGATGTCTATGTCGCCCGGTTCCGGCCGATGAAATACGCCTTCACCGGATCGGATGAGCGGGTGCTGATGAAGCTGGTCGTCGATGCCGACAGCCAGCGCGTCGTGGGCGTACACATCGTCGGACCCGAGGCGCCGGAGATGATCCAGCTGGCCGCCATCGCGGTGAAGGCCGGACTGACCAAGGCCCAATGGGACGCCACCTGCGCCGTCCACCCGACCATGGCCGAGGAACTGGTCACCCTGAAGGACAAGCAGACACCGTCGAACACGGCGGGGTAGGGGGCGGGGTGCGCTCGATTCGGACTGTGGCCCGAACCAGTTTAGCGCACCTCCACAACCTGCTCGCCTTCGGTCAGGCGCGTCAGCACCTGAAGCCAGCCGCGGGCGAGATGTTCTAGCTGTTGTTTCTTTCGCAGGTTTCCCGTGCGTAGCCAGACGAGCCTGGGAGCAGGAGAGCGTTCGCGGACCCAATCCGCGAAGTCCGAGTCTTTGGTTACGACCACGGAGCCCGTCCCGATAGCGTAACTCCAGATCAAGCCGTCATTGTTCTCGATACCCAACATCGACACGTGAACACTGTCGTGACCGATGGAGTTTAGCCAGTCCACCACCTCCACCGGGAGATTGGCGTCGATCACGAATTTCAAGCGACAGCGATTTCTTTGCTGACCACTGCAGCAGCATAGGCGATGCAGGCGCGGATATCGTCAGGCTCCAGATAGGGAAAGCCCTCAAGGATATCTTCCGGCGTGTCCCCGGCGGCCAGCATTTCCAAAACGTCCTGCACACGAATGCGCATCCGGCGAATGCTTGGCTTGCCGAAGTTCTTGTCGGCCTCGACAGTGATGCGTGAAAGCAGCGGGTCCATGGCTTGAACTTACCACAGACCGAAACAACGCGCACATTCATTGTCCAATCGGGCCCTTCGGACTATGTAGCGCGGCATGAATACCCGCTGGACCCCAGAGAGCTGGAGATCGAAGCCCGTCGTGCATATGCCGATGGACTATCCTGACGCGCGCGCCCTGACCGCCGTCGAAGACGAACTGCGCGCCATGCCGCCGCTCGTGTTTGCAGGCGAGGCGCGGACGCTCACCTCCAAGCTCGCCCAGGTCGAAAAGGGCGAGGCCTTCCTGCTGCAGGGCGGCGATTGCGCCGAGAGCTTCAAGGAATTCTCGACCGACAACATCCGCGACACCTTCCGCCTGATCCTGCAGATGGCGGTCGTGCTGACGTTTGCGGGTCGCAAGCCGGTGGTGAAGGTCGGCCGCATCGCCGGTCAGTTCGCCAAGCCGCGCTCGTCGGCGGTCGAGGAGATCGGCGGCGTCGAGTTGCCGTCCTATCGCGGCGACAACATCAACGGCTCGGGCTTCACGCCGGAAGAGCGGATCCCGGATCCACAGCGCCTGCTGAAGGCTTACAACCAATCGGCGGTGACGCTGAACCTGCTGCGCGCCTACGCCAACGGCGGCTATGCGGATCTGTATAACATCCATCGCTGGACGCTCGGTTTCGCTGACAACAGCGCGGGCGCGATGTACGGCGAACTGGCCGACAAGATCACCGAAAGCCTGGCGTTCATGGAAGCGATCGGCGTCACGCCGCAGACGCATCCGGATCTCGCCCGCGTCGAGGTCTTCACCTCGCACGAGGCCCTGCTGCTGAACGTCGAGAGCGCGCTGACCCGTCTGGACGGGAACACCGGCGAGTGGTTCGATACCTCGGCTCACATGCTGTGGATCGGCGAGCGCACGCGTCAGCTGGACGGCGCTCACGTCGAGTTCATGCGCGGGATCAAGAACCCGATCGGCGTGAAGTGCGGCCCGACCATGGAGCCGGACGACCTGCTGCCGCTGCTGGACAAGCTGAATCCCGAGAACATCTCGGGCCGGATGACCATCATCGGTCGCTTCGGTCACGACAAGGTCGGCAAGCGCCTGCCGCACCTGATGGCGGCGGTAAAGGCGGCCGGTCACAAGGTGATCTGGTCGATAGACCCGATGCACGGCAACACGCTGAAGGCCGACAACGGCTACAAGACCCGGCCGTTCGACCGGATCATGACCGAGGTCCGCACCTTCATCGACGTGGCCGAGGCCGAGGGTGTCCACCCCGGCGGCGTCCATCTGGAGATGACCGGCCAGAACGTGACCGAATGCATCGGCGGGGCCACGGCCGTGACCGAGGACGATCTGTCGAGCCGCTACCACACCCACTGCGACCCGCGCCTGAACGCCGATCAGGCGCTGGAGCTGGCCTTCCTTGTGGCCGAGCGGCTCAAGGTCGGGCGCCTCAGTCAGTCGCGCGCGGCGTGATTGGGTCGGCCCGGTGACCGACCTTTCCAGTCCCGAAGACGCGGCCAATTCCCGCGTGGCCTTTCAAGGCGCGCCGGGCGCGTTCAGCCACGAGGCCTGCGTCGCCCTGCGCCCTTGGGACGAGGCGGTGGCCTACGAGACCTTCGCCGGAGCGCTCGATGCGCTGAAGAGCGGCGAGTGCAACATGGCGCTGATCCCGGTCGAGAACTCGACGATAGGCGTCGTGGAGCCGGCGGCGACGCTGGTGCGCGAGTCGGGGTTCGAGGTGCTGGCCGATGTCTGGCGTCCCATTCGGCACGCCCTGATGGCGCTTCCGGGCACGCGATTGGCCGATATCCGCACCATCGAAAGCCACCCCATCGCGCTGGACCAGTGCCGCGAGACCTTGTCGCAGTTGAACGCCAGGATCGTCATCGGCTTCGACACCGCCGGTGCGGCCCGGGACGTGGCGGAGGCGGGAGACCGGACCCGCGCAGCCTTGGCGCCGATGGCGGCGGCGGAGGTCTATGGGCTGACGATTCTGCGCAACGACCTGCAGGATTCCGCTGATAACCGGACGCGTTTCGTGCTGCTGGGCGCTCAAAAGGGTTGACGGCGCACGATCGTTGCGTGTCTTAAGGCCCTACGGACCCTCCCGGTCCGCGAACTGGACCCAATATGTCCCCGCTGCGCGCCTCTGTACTGACCCTTACGACCCGTTCGCGCGCGGTTGCCGGCTTTTATTTTAGCGGCTCCTATTACGGCTTTCGATACGCCGGCTGAGGCCTCGAGCGCACCTCGCTCCTGACAGCCTCGCCGGCGACCGCTCCTGACCCGAGCGGCGGCGCGCCCATTCGCACCCTTCATCGAAATTCCGTATTCCGAAAGCCCTTCTGAAATGACCGTCTCCACCCTGAATCCGTCCACCAATTCCACACCCCTCAAGCAGGTCTGGCCCGCTGACATGAACCCTGCCGAGATGACGCCCGAACAGATGGTCCTGACCGCCCTGCGGCACGAGATCGACCTGATCGACGACCAGATCCTCGAGCTGTTCGAGCGCCGTCTCGCCATCGCCGCCAGCGTCGGCAAGGCCAAGGACGCCCCGCACGGCCCCCACACCAAGCTCCGTCCCGACCGCGAACAGACCGTGCTGGGCCGCGTCCTGTCCCAGTGCCAGCCCGAGAACGTCGAGGCCGTCTCTGGTCTCTGGCGCGAGATCGTCGGCTGGGGACTGGCCCGCCAAGGTACGCTGCAGGTGCAGGTCTGGGCGCCCAATGACCCGACCCGAGCCTTCGACGGC
>DASVTM010000391.1:0-5165 GCA_036387575.1 Brevundimonas sp. | reverse complement strand
CTAACGTGATTTCCAAGAACGAGACTTGGGGAGATTCGCTTGGCAGTCGCCATCGCCGTGACCCGCGAACGCCGTGAAGGCGAAACGCGCTGTGCCATCACGCCCGAGACCGTGAAGAAATTCATCGGTCTCGGCGCCACCGTCACCGTCGAGACGGGGACCGGCGCCGGGTCATCCTTCCCCGATTCCGAGTACGAGGCTGCCGGCGCTTCGGTGAAGCCCGACACGCGTGCGGTGCTGGACGGCGCCGACATCGTGCTCGCGGTGCGCGGTCCGACGGCGCAGGAAATCAGCGCCATCAAGCCCGGCGCGGTCGTCGTCGCCCTGCTGGACGCCTACCGCGAGAAGGACACCGTCGCGGCCCTTGCAGGCGCCGGTACGACCGCCTTCGCCATGGAGTTCGTGCCCCGCATTTCGCGCGCACAGGTCATGGACGCCCTGTCGTCGCAGGCCAATCTCGCCGGCTATCGCGCCGTAATCGAGGCGGCCCACGCCTATGGTCGCGGCTTCCCGATGATGATGACGGCGGCGGGCACCGTCGCCCCGGCCAAGATCTTCGTCATGGGCGTCGGCGTCGCCGGGCTTCAGGCCATCGCCACGGCGCGGCGCATGGGCGCGGTCGTCACCGCCACCGACGTCCGCCCCGCCACCAAGGAACAGGTCGAAAGCCTCGGCGCCAAGTTCACCGCCGTCGAGGACGAGGAGTTCAAGAACGCCCAGACCGCCGGCGGCTACGCCAAGCCTATGTCGCCCGAGTACCAGGCCAAACAGGCCATCCTGACCGGCGAGCATATCAAGAAGCAGGACATCGTCATCACCACGGCCCTGATCCCGGGCCGCGCGGCGCCGGTTCTGGTCACCGCCGATCAGGTCGCGACGATGAAGCCCGGCTCGGTCCTGATCGATCTGGCCGTCGAAGCCGGCGGCAATGTCGAGGGCGCCAGGGTCGGCGAGACCGTGGTCACCCCCAACGGCGCCTCCATCGTCGGCATCGCCAACCTGCCCGGCCGCATCGCCTCCGACGCCTCGTCTCTCTACGCCAAGAACCTGTTCGCATTCGTCGGACTGATGCTGAAGGACGGCGCGCTAAGCGTTGATCTCGAGGATGAAATCCTCAAGGCGGCGGTCGTCACCCACGGCGGGGCTGTGGTTCATGAAGGAGTTAAAGGCTGATGGAACACGTCGATCCCACCGTCTTTCGTCTGGCCATTTTCGTGCTGGCGATCTTCGTCGGCTACTATGTCGTCTGGTCGGTGACCCCTGCCCTGCACACGCCGCTGATGGCCGTGACCAACGCCATCTCCAGCGTCATCGTCGTCGGCGGCCTGATTGCCGCAGCGGCCACCGCCGGTGACACCGGAGCCACGCCCTGGATCGCCAAGGGCGCCGGCGTCGCCGCCGTGACCCTGGCCAGCGTCAACATCTTCGGCGGCTTCATGGTCACCCGACGCATGCTGGCCATGTACAAGAAGAAGGAACGCCCCGCGAAGGCTGTCGAGGCATCGAAGGCTTGATGCCCATCGACCCTGCAGCCTTGGCCCGTATCGTCTCGTGGATCGCCACGGGGCTCGGCGTCAGCCTGTGGGTGTGGAGCTGGGTGCGTGAGCAGAACCCGATCCAGAAGCAGCGCTTCCTCGACTGCGGCGTAGTGCTTGTCTTCGCCGCGACGCTTGTGCGGGTCGTGGTTCAGGAGCGGGCGATGACGCCGGTCGACTGGGCCCTGACCTTCCTGTCGCCCCTGTTCATCGCCGCCGCCCTTTGGCGACTGGCGCGCACAGCCTGTCCGACGGATCTCGACCGATGAAGGCGTTGCTGATCCTCGCCGCCGCCCTGTCCATTGTCAGCGCCACCGCCGCCTCGGCGCAGGCCTTGAGCCTGAAGACAGACGTCCCGGGCCCTCCGTTCGCCGGCGCCCGCTGGGCCGTCGCCGCACCCGCCGACACGCGCTGGACGCTGGCCTGCCGCTTCGCCCCCATCACCTATCAGGCCGACCGATACGACCTGCACCGCTGGTCCAACGGCCTCACCCGAGAGGGACGCGGCTCCGACCAAGGTCGCCTGCCCGGCCCTGACGGTCGCTGCATTCTGACCCTGACCTCCGGACCCGGCCCGATCGGCGTCGGTCTGGCCCGTAAAGGCGCGACCACCGTCGCCGACGGCACTAACGATCCGGCCCGGCCGGCGCGAGCCAGCTTTTGATGGCTCAAACTCACACGACCAGACCAACAAGACACTTCGGGGGGACGCGATGAACGCATCCATAGCGGCGCTGGCCTATCTGGTCGCAGGCGTTCTTTTCATCTTGAGCCTGCGCGGCCTGTCGAGCCCGGAGACCAGCCGTCAGGGCAATACGATGGGCATGGTCGGGATGGCCATCGCCGTCGCCGTGACCCTGCTGACGCTCGGCTTCTCCGGCGCGCTGGATCCGCTGACGCTGGCGCTGCTCGCGGGCGGCGTCATCATCGGCGGCGGCGGCGGGGCTCTGATCGCGGCGAAGGTCAAGATGACCGACATGCCGCAACTGGTCGCCGCCTTCCACAGCCTCGTCGGCATGGCCGCCTGTCTGGTCGCCGTCGGCGCCGTCTATGCGCCTGAGGCGTTCGGCATCTCGGATGGTCTGGGCGGCATCAAGCTGCAGTCGATCATAGAGCTGGCGCTGGGCGTCGCCATCGGCGCCATCACCTTCACTGGCTCGGTCATCGCCTTCGCCAAGCTGAACGGCAATATGAGCGGCGCTCCGATCATCCTGCCTGCCCGCCACCTGATCAACATCGGCCTCGCGCTGACGCTGGGCCTTATGATCGGCATCATGGTCGCCTCGGGCGGCACCGCCACCTGGGCCTTCTGGGGCATCTTCGCCATCGCCCTGATCATGGGTGCGACACTGATCATCCCCATCGGCGGCGCCGACATGCCGGTGGTGGTGTCGATGCTGAACTCCTATTCCGGCTGGGCCGCCGCCGCGCTCGGCTTCACGCTCGAGAATATCGCCCTGATCATCACCGGCGCGCTGGTCGGTTCGTCAGGCGCGATCCTCAGCTACATCATGTGCAAGGGCATGAACCGCAGCTTCATCAGCGTCATCCTCGGTGGCTTCGGCGGCGACTCAGGCCCCACAGGCGAGGCGCGCGTCGAGACCCGTCCGGTCAAGCAGGGCTCAGCCGAGGACGCAGCCTTCATCATGAAGAACGCCTCCAAGGTCATTATCGTCCCCGGTTACGGCATGGCCGTCGCCCAGGCCCAGCACGCCCTGCGCGAGATGGCCGACAAGCTCAAGGAAGAGGGCGTCGAGGTGAAATACGCCATCCACCCCGTCGCGGGCCGGATGCCGGGCCACATGAACGTCCTGCTGGCCGAGGCTAACGTCCCCTATGACGAGGTGTTCGAGCTGGAGGACATCAACGCCGAGTTCGCCACCGCCGACGTCGCCTTCGTCATCGGCGCCAACGACGTCACCAACCCGGCCGCCAAGACCGACCCCCAGTCGCCGATCTACGGCATGCCCATCCTCGACGTCGAAAAGGCCGGCACCGTCCTGTTCATCAAGCGCGGCATGGCGGCAGGCTACGCCGGCGTCGAGAACGAACTGTTCTTCCGCGACAACACCATGATGCTGTTCTCGGATGCGAAGAAGATGGTCGAGGGGATCGTGAAGTCGCTTTGATCGCAGCCTGAACGATCAGCCGGAATCGCCCTAAGGTGAGTCCATGCTCACTGCCGCCGAAGTCATCGCCATGCTCGATCTCGCTCCGCATCCGGAGGGCGGGCATTATCGCGAGACGTTTCGGGATCCGCGCGAGGTCGATGGGCGGTCGGTGGGGACGGCGATTTATTTCCTACTGGCAGAGGGCGAGAGCTCGCACTGGCATCAGGTGGACGCCGCCGAGCTCTGGCATTTCTATGAGGGCGCGCCGCTGGAGCTTGAGATCGCCGCCAACGGTATGCGGCGCACAGTGACTCTCGGCGCTGATCTTTCCGCCGGACAAAGGCCCCAGGGCGTCGTGCCGACCGGGGCATGGCAGGCGGCGCGGACGCTGGGCGCCTGGACGCTGGTGGGGTGCACGGTCGCGCCCGGTTTCGACTTCTCGGGCTTCGAGATGGCCCCGGCGGGTTGGTCACCGTCCACATAGATTTCCTACGCAAGAGGCTTGCCTGTCATGCTCGACAGTCCGGGCGGGCCGAGGCGGTGTGTCGGCTGAACGACGCCACTATCGCAGCGCTTGCGGACCCGGTATCACGCCGCTGTGAAAACGGCGGGCGTACATCGGTTTGAGGCTCTGGACTCCCTTCGCGGGGTTTGCGCCATCCTCGTGCTCATGTTCCACATGCCGGTCGCCAGCCATTGGCGCGACTGGCCGCTGATCCAGCACGGCTATCTGTTCGTCGATTACTTCTTCGTCCTGTCAGGCTTCGTCATTGCCCATGCCTATGCCCAGCGGCTGAAGACGCGGCGCGACGCAGGGCGGTTCATGGTGCGCCGGTTGGGCCGGGTCTGGCCGCTGCACGTCCTGATGCTGGTCTGCTTCATCGGGCTTGAGCTGGTCCGGCTGTGGACGCATTTCGATCTCGCGCCGCCCTTCACCCGCGATCGGTCGATCGACACCATCTTTACCAACCTGCTGCTGATCCAGGCCTGGCACATTCATCCCTATCTGACCTGGAACGGCCCCTCGTGGACGCTCAGCGCCGAGGTGGCCTGCTATCTGATCTTCGCGGGTCTGGTTCTGGTCGCGCCGCAGCGGTTCCGCTGGATCGGCGCCGTGCTGGCGGTCATCGGCGCCGTCATCGTCGTGATGTTCGCGCGCCGCTGGATGAACACCACGTTCGACTTCGCCGTCCCACGCGCCGTCTACGGCTTCTTTCTCGGCTGCCTGCTGCAGGGTTTCTGGACGCGAATTCCACGCCTTAAGGCAGCGGGTCCAGCGAAGAACTGGGGCGCCACCGCGTTGGAAGTCGCCTCAATCCTGGCATGCTGCCTGTTCATCGCCTGGGCCGAAGGACCGGTCACCGTTCTGGTCAGCGTCGTATTCCTAGGCATCGTCTGGGTCTTTGCGGGTGAGGACGGACTCCTGTCACGCGCGCTCGACCATCCAGCGCTGGTCACCCTTGGACGCTGGTCGTTCGCGATCTACATGGTCCATATGTTCGTCCTGACGGTGATGATG
>DASVTM010000390.1:0-2831 GCA_036387575.1 Brevundimonas sp. | reverse complement strand
GCGCAAGCTTCGGCGATCGTGCGGGCGCCGTCGACGTGCATGACCTCGAACGAACGCTTGCCGGACTCGTACAGGATCCCGACCAGATTGACCGCGGCATTCGCGCCCTTCAGCGCCGCCGCCACGTCGGCCGCCGAGGTGACGTCGCAGCGCACCGGCTGGATCTGGCCGACGTCGCCCAGAGGGCGGAGATCGTAGGAGGTATTGGGCGAGCGTACCGCGACGCGGACGCGCCAGCCGGCCTTGGCCAGGGCGCGAACGGCCTGTGCGCCGACGAAGCCGGAACCTCCGAACACGGTGACCAGACCCGGGCTGAACGCGGACATGGGAAACTCCGATAAAATCCTGTGAGGGGCGGGATAGACGATGCACCGCCGCGTCGCAACGCGATGTATGCATCTTGTCGTAAATGCATATTGACCCGCTCCCCCGCCTCCCGTAGAGGTCCGCGCCTTCCAGACGGTAACGCCTTCAACAGCGCCCGTCCGGAGCCCAGGTGGCGGAACGGTAGACGCGCTGGCTTCAGGTGCCAGTGATCGAAAGGTCGTGGAGGTTCGAGTCCTCTCCTGGGCACCATTTCAAAAAGGCGCTGTGTCGAAAGACGCAGCGCCTTTTTCTTTAGGGTCGCTAACGCTCGGCTCGCGGAGCCTCGCTGCTTGAGCGAAAAGGATTTGTATGGGGACGCTGCCGTTACGACGCGATCACTCGCTGCTTTAGCGAGGGTCTTGTTTGTTTCGCTTACAGTGTCCGCCAGCCGGTCCACAGACCGATGGCGTGGATCAAGCCTATGGCCAGCACAATGGCGGAGCTGACGAACAGGAAGGTCCAGCCGAGATCGGGCACGGTTCTAAGCATGAGCGGCAGGGCAGCGGCTCTCAGCAGATAGACGACGGTGATCGCGATCAGCGCGGGCTTGAGCAGCGGCAGGCGAGGTAGAATCCCCGCGCCGGAGAACGCGCAGATCGACCACAGGGCCAGAATTCCCGCGATGCACAGGGTGATCAGCGTCGGTTTCATCGATCCGCGCTCAGCCAGCCGGGCCATGCCCTCGCCCGCGCCGAAGAATCGGTACCAGGGCGCGCCGCCGACGATGCAGCCCAGATGCACCAGGGACGCGACGGCGTTCAGCCCGCCCGCCGCCATCAGCCATGGATTGCCCATCTTCGCCCTCCGTTTCGGGGCATCCTTGCACGAAAGCGCTGCTTTGGAGCGCAGTAATGGCGCTCGTCGTGCTTTCGGCTGCCCGCGTCCTAGCGATATGCCGCTCATGGTCTATGTTGCAGCCATGATCTTCAGCCAGACTCGCCCCGCATGACCGTTTATTTCCACGAAGGCGATCTGCCCGATGGCCTCGACCTCGGCCTTGAGGTCGCTGTCGATTCCGAGACGATGGGCCTGCGGTATCACCGCGATCCGTTGTGCGTGGTCCAGTTGTCCGACGGGAAGGGCGACGCCCATGTCGTGCGGATGCGTCGGCCAGCTTACGATTGCCCGAACCTGAAGGCCCTGATGGCGGACCGTTCGGTGCTCAAGATCTTCCACTTCGGCCGTTTCGACATCGCCATGATGCAGCTCTATCTCGGCGTCGAAACCGGGCCGGTCTATTGCACCAAGATCGCCTCCAAGCTGGCCCGCACCTATACGGATCGTCATGGTCTGAAAGACGTCACGCGCGAACTGGCCGGGGTGGACCTGTCCAAGGCGCAGCAATCCTCGGATTGGGGCGCGGATGTCCTGACGCAGGCGCAGCTCGAATACGCCGCGT
Organism: Brevundimonas sp.; assembly: GCA_036387575.1. Taxonomy (GTDB): domain Bacteria; phylum Pseudomonadota; class Alphaproteobacteria; order Caulobacterales; family Caulobacteraceae; genus Brevundimonas. Next base: position 1,066 of record DASVTM010000390.1, on the reverse strand, counting down.
CGGACGTCCTGTATTTGCATGCCGTGAAGACCAGGCTGGACATGATGCTGGCGCGTGAGGGTCGCACCGAACTGGCCAGGGCCTGTTTCGACTTCCTGCCGACCCGTTCGCGTCTGGACCTCGAAGGCTGGGAAGAGACGGATATCTTCGCGCATGCCTGAGGCCGAAAGCCCAGATCAGGATGCCGTAGAGGCGCGCCGTCTGTCCGACGAAACACGTCTGGCGGAGGCCGCGTCCAAATGGCGTGCGCGCTCGCGGCGGGTGCAGCTGTATCGGCGCCTGCTACCGATCCTGATCGTGGTGCTGGCCGGCGGGGCCTTGACGTGGACGGTGTTCCGCACCGTCATGTCCGGCGTCGAGCGCAAGGCGAGCCAGAGCCGCGAGGTGCGTCTCGATAATCCGATGTTCCACGGTCAGGACGCGCAGGGACGGTCATTCCTGATCGGCGCCCAGGGCGCGGTTCGGGATCCGAATACAGGACATTTCCGGCTGAACGGCCCGGTGCTCAGGCTCAATCTCGGCGGCCGCAAGGTGACGCAGATGACCGCAGACGCGGGCATCTATGACGAGGCGAAGCGCACGGTGACCATCGGTCCGAACGTCAAGATTACGGACGGCGGGTCAGGCTTTACGCTGGTCACGCCAGAGGCGGTGGTCGACACGGCGACGGGCATCACGACCGGCAACAAGGGCATCCAGGGGCACGGCCCTCTTGGAACCATATCCGCATCGTCCTATGCCATCTATGATCAGGGCGAGCGGGTGACCTTCAACGGCTCCGGCGACAACAAGATTCGCGGCGTGTTCAACACGACGCGCTCGGGTAAATGAGAATGACGATGAACAGACCGGTATTTGCAGCTGTCACGGGTCTGGCGCTTCTGGCGGTCCTCGGCGGATCAGCCGTTGCCCAAAGCGCCGGAGGGGGCCGGACCAACGTCAGCAACCAGCCGATCATGGTCGGCGCGGACGGCGGCGAGCGCACCAACACGGGCTTTGCGCTGCGCGGCCGCGCAGAAGTCACCCAGGGCCAGAACCGGCTCCGCGCCGACTCCATCGTCGGCAG
>DASVTM010000389.1:0-3229 GCA_036387575.1 Brevundimonas sp. | reverse complement strand
AGGAAGACGTAGGGGTGGCGATCGGCCGTCACCGGGTGCGCATAAGCACCCGACTGCTTGCCCGGACGCGCGCGACCGTCGATCCATGGATTGTCGAAGAAGCGACCGGCGCGGTCGGCGAACTCCGGGCCGAGGTCGGCGAAACTGTCGAGCACCATCGCCTTGCCTTGCAGCCAGTCGAAGCCGCGCGGGGCAGAGGTTTCCAGCGGCGCATTACGGTCCCACTGGTCGAGCGTCGTCTTGCCCATGGCCTTGGCCTTGAGCGCATAATACCGGTGCGACAGGCGCGGATAGGCGGCCACGACGGCCTCGGCCATGGCATCGACCGCCTCGCCGTGGACCTCGTTGCCGAGGTGGCGACCGTCGGCGGGACGCTTGAAGCCGCGCCATTTGTCCTCAAGCGCCTTGTCGGCGGCGGTGGTGTTCATCACCAGCGCCATGGTCGAGGCCCGGGCGGCCAGCGCCGTGCTCAGACCCTCGGCGGCGGCCTTGCGTCGCGCGGCCTTCGGGTCCGACAGCCGATTGAGCGTTTCGGCGAGGGTCAGCTTTTCCTTGCCGACATCAGCGCGCAGGGCGGCCAGCGTCTCGTCGAACAGCCGGCTCCATTGCGCCGAGATCGGGCTGTGCTCGGCCAGGTAGGTTTCGAGCTCCTGCGACAACTCGTGCGGCTTCATCGCCCGCACCCGACGCAGCCATGGACGCCAGGTCGCCGCATCCGCATCGGCCGTGAGCGCGGCGTCGATCTCGGCGTCCTCAAGCTGATTGATCTCCAGTGTCAGCCAGACCGTCGGGGTGGCGATGGCGGTCATCTTCTCGCGGATGTCGGCTTCGAAGCCGTTGGCCTCGGCGTCGTCACGCGCGGTAGAGGCGGCGAGGAAGGCGTAGGCGCCCAGACCGCCTAAGGCTTCGGTCGCCTGTTCATAGAGCGCGATCGCTTTGGCCAGCTTTGCGCCGAGGACGGCGGGATCGGCCCGGGAGCCGATCAGGGAGCCCTGCAGGGTGTTCAGTTCGGCGACGGCGGCGCGTCCCCGGTCCAGATCGGCTGCGATCCGCGCGTCCTGTCTGGAGGAGTATAGGTCCGACAAATCCCACAGCGGGGGCTCGTTCGAGGGGACGGTCGGGGCTTTGAAGGGCGCGTTCATGCCCTCAAATGTGGGGCTTGGAAGGTTTTGGCGCAACGTCCGAAAGACGCCAGATGTCACGGGCGGAGCGGCGTATCGATCGGTATCAGCCATCGGAGACCCGTCATGACCTACCGCATCCTGCCCCTGTCACTCGAGCCTTTCGCGAACCTGTTCGCCTTGTCGGACGACGAGCTTCTCGATCTCGGCGCGCGTCGCATGACGGCGGAAAAGCCGAACAGTTCGCCGTGTCGTGTCAGCCTTTGCGATGCGGAACCCGGCGAGCAGTTGATCCTCGCGCATCACGTCCATGTGGAGGACCCGTCGTCACCTTATCGGTCCGGTGGGGCGATCTTCATACGGGAAGGGGCGTCGGAGGCGTCGCTTTCGGCGGACACGGTCCCTGAGATGTTGTCGCGCCGCCAGCTGTCGGTGCGGGCCTATGACGATGCAGCGATGATGGTCAGCGCCGAAGTCGTCGAGGGCGTAGTCCTGCATGACAGGCTGTTGCATTGGTTCGCCGACCCCTCGGTCAGCGACGTGCATATCCACACAGCCAACCGTGGCTGCTACCTGGCTCGCGCGGACCGAGCCGACTGAGGCGTCAGGCGGCCATCCGATACTCGGCCGCGTAGTCAGGCTGGTCGTTGAAGCCGCGCGCTTCGTCCCACAGGGCGTCTTCATCGGAGTAGCGGGCGCTGGCGGCGGCGGAGATGACGTCGACGACCTGTTCCTCGAGCCGGTCCCAGATCACGGCCAGATCGCCGCAGCCGTCAGCCTCACATGGGACGATCATGTAGCGGCCGGCGTTGACGGCGGCGTGGGGAGCGAAGGAGGCGTTGGAAGCGAAGCGGTCGGGGGAAGCGAAGCGGGCCATGTCGTGAGTTCCTGTGCGGTGTCTCTTGCCGATGATGGACAATGCGACGGCGCTGCGCCAAAATCGGACGTATCTTTCGGGAGGCCTGCGATGCGGCACGACAAGGCGATGATGGTCATCGAACTGGCACGCCGGATGGCGGCCTCGGCCGAGGGGCTGACGATCGACGAAATGGCGCGGGAGGCTCGGGTCGGCAGGCGTACTGCCGAACGGCTGCGAGACGCCGTGCTGATGCTGTTTCCCGCCGTCGAGGAGGTCAGCGATCCGCCGACGAAACGCTGGCGTATCCGGGGCGGTCTGTCGGCGTTCGAGCAAGCGCCGACCACGACCGAACTGGTCGAATTGTCCAAGGCGGCGCAACAGCTTCGCACCACCGGTGAGACCGGGAGGGCGGCGGCGCTGGAGGGTCTGGAGCGCAAGCTGAAGTCAGCCATGCGGTCGACGACGCTGAACCGGCTCGCTCCCGATCTCGAGGCGTTGGTGCGGGCGGAGACGATCGCGGTGCAGGCCGGGCCGCGCCCGTCAGCCGACGAGAACGTGCTGGCGACCATTCGCGGCGCCGTGCTGGCGCAGCAACCGCTCGGATTCACCTATGCGCGACCGGGCGCCGAGCCGCGCCGACGCAGCGTCGCGCCATGTGGTGTAATGTTCGGTCGCGCCAATTATCTGGTGGCGGCAGACCGGGAGAGCGGCCGGATCCAGACCTTCCGCCTCGATCGGATGAGCGCGCTGGAGGCCCAGAACGGGGTCGCGCCGCCGCCCGCCGACTTCGATCTGACCGTCTTCGCCAGCCAGTCGTTCGGCATCTATCAGGACGAGATCGAAGAGGTGGTGCTGGCGGTCTCGCCCGTTGGAGCGGCCGAAGCGCGATCGTGGCGCTGGCACCCGACCCAGACGCTGGAGGACCAACCGAACGGCGGGGTCATCGTTCGGTTTCGGGCCTCGGGCATGCGGGAGCTGGCCTGGCACCTGTTCAGCTGGGGCGAGCAGGTCACCATCGTCGCTCCAGCGCGTCTGAAAGCAGTCATGGCGGGGGAACTGGCTGCAGCCCAGCGAGCTTTGGACGCGGCGCCCTGAAGACGAACGCCCGGACAAATCTGGCCCTTATCCCGCCTGCTGAATGAGCGAAGTCACAGGTGACGGTCCGCAGGGGAGCCCGTACCTGTGACTTCGACCCTCGGAGCCCCAATGCGATCCATCCCACCTTTCGCCGCCGTTCTAATGCTCGCCG
>DASVTM010000388.1:0-8649 GCA_036387575.1 Brevundimonas sp. | reverse complement strand
CGCTCTACCAACTGAGCTAAGCCGGCCTGCCGTGACGGCACGGGATGGGTCAAGCCGCATCCGGCGCGGGTTATGATAGCGGAATCTCTCGTGGGCAAGCTTCTTGGCTATCTGGTGAAGCCTTTTCCTGTTCATCCCGCTGCGACCGCTGCGACTGGCGACATCATTCCAGTTGGGCGGCGATCTTCCGGGCAAGCATTTTCAGTGCGGCAGCGTCGGCCATCGGTGCGTGGCCATGGCCCTTCATTTCCCGATCGGCCCAGCGCGGGATGATGTGGAAATGCAGGTGGAAGACGGTCTGTCCGCCCGCCTCGCCGTTGAACTGCAGGATGCTGAAGCCTTCTGGCTCGAGGGCCTTGGTCACGGCGCGGGCGGTGCGTTGGACGGCGGCGGTTAGTTTGGCCAGCACGTCGGGTTCGATTTCCAGCAGGTTCTGCGCCGTCGACGTTTTGGAGATCACCAGCACATGGCCCTCGGACTGGGGGAACACGTCCATGAAGGCGAGGACATCGTCGTCCTCCCACACCTTCGCCGACGGGATGTCGCCGCTCAGGATCTTCGCGAAGATGTTAGAGGGGTCATAGGCGCCGGTCAGGCTCATCGTCGTCTCCGTCAGGCCAGTCGAGTGGTGTCGCCTTGATAGCAACGGGTGGGACGATTGAGGAGCTTTGCCGGGGCGATCTTTCGCCCTAAGTCAGACTGAAAGCCGCGCTCGGGCGTTTGAGTGCCAGAGAACGAGGATCCCATGACTGACCAGTACCCCACCGAGACCGACCTCAACGCCAGCGATGCGGCTAACGCCGTCGCGGATTCCAACCCGATCAACCAGCCTCTGGTCATCGATCCGGCGCCCGATGCCGACAATGATCTGGTCCTGATCGAATCGACCACCGACGGCGTTGTGTTCGTCACCATCAACCGTCCGGCGAAGAAGAACGCCTTCGACGCCGCGACCATCGCCGCCCTGCACGAGGCGTTCCTGACACTGCATGGCGCCGATACGGTGCGGGTCGTCTATCTGCGTGGGGCAGGGGGCACGTTCAGCGCCGGGGCCGACCTCGCATGGATGCGGTCGGCCGCCGACTGGTCCGAGAGCGACAATCGCGACGACGCCATGGGGCTGGCGAAGATGCTCAAGGCGCTGCACGACGTTCCGGCTTTGACCGTGGCGATCGTCGAAGGCGCGGCAATGGGCGGCGGAGCAGGCATCGTCGCCGCTTGCGACATGGCCGTGGCGGTCGAAGGTGCGCAGTTCGCCTTCTCCGAGGTCAAGCTGGGCCTCATCCCGGCGACCATCGCACCCTATGTCGTCGAGGCGGTCGGCGCGCGTCGCGCTCGTGCGCTGTTCCTGACCGGGAATACGTTCGACGCGGACTATGCAGCGCACCTCGGCCTGATCGACATGGTCCTGCCCGACGCTGAATCCATCGACAGCTTCGTGGCCATGCTCAGCGACAGCCTGACCGGCAACGCGCCGCAAGCGATGGGCGCGGCCAAGGCGTTGGTGCACCACGTTTCGACCCACAAGCTCGATAGCAGTCTCATGGAAGACACGGCAAAACGCATCGCGCGCGCTCGCGTGTCTGATGAGGGTCAAGAGGGGGTGCGCGCCTTCCTCGAAAAACGTAAACCAAACTGGGCTGTGTAGATTCTACTTCAGGGGGCGTGATGTCAGGGGAACTGGAAACGGCGGCGCTGGACTCCGCCGGTGGCTGGCTGAGGTGGAAGCGCAAGCACGCTGACATCCCGGTCGGCACCCCGTGCGCCAACTGCGAGGTCCCGCTTCAGGGCACCTATTGCTACAACTGCGGCCAACTGGCCGAGGATTTCCACCGCAACTCCTGGCACCTGCTGGTCGAGGCGGTGGAGAGTCTGCTGCATCTCGACGGACGGTTGTTCAAGACGCTGCCGGGCCTGATCTGGCGACCGGGTCAACTGACGCGGGACTACCTGGAGGGTAAGCGCGCCTGGCAGGTCCAGCCGTTCCGCATGTTCCTCGTGATCCTGCTGATCGTCCTGTTCGTCGGCCACCTCGCGACCAAGTCTGCTGAGCACAAGGCCGAGGCTCAAGGCGGCGACCACAGCACCACTAATCTGGTTGTTCCTGCTGACAGCGCCGCAGCCTCCGATCTTGAGAAGGCTCGCGCCCAGATCCAGGCCGACCCCGACATGTCGGCCTCCGAGAAGGCTGCCGCCCTCGCGGCGACGCGGGGAGACTGGGCCGCCTTCAGCGCCCACATTGCCGAGAACGCCCGTGAGACTGCAGCGGCTGACGATGGCCACAGACCTGCATCATCGCCCCCGCCGGCTCCCTCGGCGGCGACGGCGACTGCGACTGCAGACGGCGAAAACCTTCACGTGAACTCCAGAATACTGGAAGGCGACGACCCCCGCCTCCAAGGCTTCAAACATTGGGCCGAAGCCCGGCTGACAGCGGTGAAGGACGATCCGGAGCGCTTTGCCCTGATCATGGAAATCTGGCTGCACCGGGTCGCCATCCTCGCCCTGCCGGTCTCGGCGTTGATGCTAAGCCTGCTGTTCATCTTCAACAGGCGATATTTCGTGTTCGACCATCTGATCTTCTCGATGCACTCGCTGTCGTTCCAGATGTTGCTGGTGACAGTGATCCTGCTGCTTTCAATGATCGTCGGAGGCGCGGCCTGGTGGTTGATCCTGATCATGCCGGTGCACCTGTATGTGCACATGAAGGGCGCGTATCAGCGCAGCGCATTCGGCACCGTCGCTCGCATGTCCGCGCTGTTCTTTCTGACCAATTTCACGTTCGGCCTGTTGGCCCTGCTCTGGCTTTACCTCGCCTTCAACGAGATGGCGGGGCACTGAAGCACGGGCGTTGACGTCATGGTGGGCTTGAGCAGATCGGCGACGGGGCCTAGGTCTGCGCCATGCGCCAGTCCTTCGATGAAACCACCGATCCGTCCTTCGGGGCCCAGCACCTTCCGCTCGTTCGCGCTCGGCTGGCAGAACAGGGACTCGATGGCTTCTTGGTCCCGCACGAGGACGAGCATCAGAACGAATACCTACCCGAGGCTAACGACCGCCTCGCCTGGCTGACTGGCTTCACCGGCTCGGCGGGCGCCGCCGTGGTGCTGAGCGACCGCGCTGCGGTGTTCGCCGATGGCCGCTACACGGTGCAGGTCCGGGCTCAGGTCGATCCGCACCAGTTCGAGATCCTCGATCTGGTCGAGGGTGGCGTCCCGGCCTATCTCGCCGGAGCCTCCAAGGGAGCGGTCATCGGCTATGACGCCCGGCTGCATAGCCCGGATGCCTTGGCGACCCTGAGCCTTGCGGCCACCAAGGCCGGCGCCACGCTCAAATCGGTCGATCTCAATCCGCTGGATCAGGCTTGGGGCGACGCCCGTCCGGCTCAGCCGCAGGCCCCCGTCGTGCCGCACGAGGATCGTTATTCCGGCGAAAGCAGTGCGTCGAAGCGCGCTCGCATCGGGCGGGCCGTCACCGCAGCCGGTGCGGACGTCGCCGTCTTGACCGCGCCGTCGTCGATCGCCTGGCTGTTCAATGTGCGGGGAGGGGACGTGATCCGCTCACCGTTGCCGCTCGGGCAGGCCATCGTCGCCGCCGATGGAACGGCCCAGCTGTTCCTCGACCCGGCCAAGGTGACTAACGAATTGCCGGGCTGGCTGGGCGACGAGGTGGCGCTCAAACCCGCCGCCCACGTCGATGAGGCGCTGGGCGAGCAGCGGGGCCGTAAGGTGCTGATCGACCCGGCGCAGTCATCGGCCTGGTATTTCGACCGGCTCGAAACCGCCGGTGCTGAAATCGTCCGCGCTATGGACCCGTGCGCTATTCCTCGCGCCGCCAAGAACCCGGTCGAGATCGAGGGCAGTCGTCAGGCCCATATCCGCGACGGCGCGGCCCTGACACGCTTCCTGCACTGGGTCGGCACGACCGCGCAGGAGACCTTGCCGGATGAGCGCGAGATCGCAGGTATCCTTGAAGGCTTCCGCGAGGCCACCGGTGCGCTCAAGGACCTGTCGTTCGACACCATCGCCGGGGCCGGCCCGAACGGCGCCCTGCCGCACTACAAGCCCGTCGGTGACAAGATCCGCCGGATCGAGAAGGGCTCGCTGTTGCTGGTCGACGGCGGCGGCCAGTATCTGGACGGCACCACTGACGTGACGCGCACCATGGCCATCGGGGACCCGACGCCGGACCAGATCCGCATGTTCACCCTCGTGCTCAAGGCCCACATCGCCATGGCCGTGATCCGCTTCCCGGTCGGCACCACGGGCCACCAATTGGACGCCATCGCGCGTGCGCCGATGTGGATGGCGGGCCTCGATTACGACCTCGGCACCGGTCACGGCGTCGGCAGCTATCTCGGCGTCCACGAAGGTCCGCAACGCATCGCCAAAGCGGTCAATACCCAGCCGCTGCTGACCGGGATGATCCTGTCCAACGAGCCGGGATACTATCGTGAAGGCCACTGGGGCATCCGCATCGAGACGCTGCAGGTCGTCACCGCGCCCGAGCCGATTCCGGGCGGCGAGCGGTCTATGCATGGGTTCGAGCAGCTGACATTCGCCCCGTTGGACCGCCGCCTGATCGACGTCGAGCTGCTGACCGAGGCCGAGCGTGCCTATGTCGACGCCTATCACGCGGAGACGCTGGCCAAGGTGGGGCCGCTATTGGATGGCGAGGCGCTGGACTGGCTGAAGGGGCAGGCCGCACCGCTTTGAGCGTCTTGCGAGACATGGTAGAAGCGTTTGTACCATGTTGAATATCAAGAACCCCGAGACCCATCGTCTGGCGAAGGAACTGGCCGAACGGCGTGGCGAAAGCCTGACGACCGCCGTGACCGTCGCCTTGCGTGAGCAGTTGGCGCGCGAGCCTGAGCGGAAGCCCAAGGCGACCATTGAGGAAATTCAAGCCCTGCTTCAGGAGATGAGAAAGCATCTGAAGCCGCTTGATCCTGGCGAAGATCCAACGGCCTTTCTCTACGATCCCGAGACAGGAATGCCGGCTTGATCGTCGATACCTCGGCGCTCATCGCGATCATCTTCGATGAACCCGAGGCATCGGATTTGCTTGCAGTGTTGATGAGCGGCCGATGCCGAATGTCAGCGGCAACGTGTTTTGAAACCGGCATGGTTATTGACCGGAAGGCGGAGAACGGATTTCGCGCCGAGGCCTTCAAAGAGCTGCTGGTACTGGCCGAAATCGAGATAGTGCCCTTCGGCGAAGATCAGATTCGGCTCGCCCGCAGCGCCTATGCTGAGTTCGGCAAAGGTCGCCATCGGGCGCGACTGAATTTCGGCGACTGCTTCACCTACGCCCTCGCCAAGGAAACCGGCGAGCCGCTGCTGTTCAAGGGCAACGATTTCTCACAGACCGACATCATTTCCGCCGTCTGACCCTTGCGGGTTCACAGCCTCCACCCGACCTCAGCCTCTCACAATCGCAGGAGCGCCCCATGAAGACCCGCACGCTTGGAAGATCAGGCCCGGAGGTCGGCGCTGTCGGTCTCGGCTGCATGGGTATGGCCGCGTTTTATGGCCAGGGCCTCGACGAGAGCCAGGCGACGACGGTGATCCACCGCGCGCTCGAGCTCGGCGTCACCCTGTTCGACACCGCCGAGATGTATGGCCCCCACACCAACGAAATTCAGGTCGGCAAGGCGCTCGCGGGCAAGCGCGATCAGGCCTTTGTCGCGACCAAGTTCGGCATTGGCTACAATCAGGACCGCACGGCCATGAAGGTCGACGGCTCGCCCGCCAACGTCCGTCGCGCGATCGAGAGCAGCCTGAAGCGGCTCAACATGGACCACGTCGACCTCTATTATCTGCACCGCGTCGATGCCGACACGCCGATCGAGGAGACGGTCGGGGCGATGGCCGAGCTGGTCAAGGAGGGCAAGGTCCGCTTCCTCGGGCTGTCCGAGGCGTCGCCTGAGACAATCCGCAAGGCCCACGCCACTCACCCGATCACCGCGCTTCAGACCGAATATTCGCTGTGGAGCCGCGAGCCGGAGGCGGAAATCTTGCCGACCGTCCGCGAGCTCGGCATCGGCTTCGTGCCCTATAGCCCGCTCGGTCGGGGCTTCCTGTCAGGCGATATCAAGTCGATCGATGACCTTGCGCCCGATGACTTCCGCCGGACGAATCCGCGTTTCGTCGGTGATAATTTCCAGAAGAACCTCGACCTCGTCGAGGCGGTCAAGGCGCTGGCGGCGGCCAAGGGTCTGACGGCGGCGCAGCTGGCTCTGGCCTGGGTGCTGGCGCAAGGCGATGATCTGGTCCCGATCCCCGGGACTCGTCGCATTCCGACGTTGGAGCAGAATGTTGCTGCGGCCAATGTTGTTCTGTCGACTGACGATCTGGCCGCCATCGAAGCTGTCTTCCCTAAGGATGCAGCCTCCGGCGAGCGTTACGCTCCAGCCGGCCGGGCAGCTCTGAACCGCTAGGACGTTACCGCCGCCGGACCGGGTCCGGCGGCGGTTTTCGTTGCTACTGAACCCGCGTCCAGGTCTGGGTCTTGCACAGCGGGGCGACGACGCAGCCGCGCAGACGCAGGCTATTGGGGTTCTGCATCGTGATGGTGCCGCGATAGGTGCGGCCGTCGTCGGGGTTGTAGACCGAGCCGTTGCGCCATTCTGTCGGACCGCCGGTGAAGCCGTTCAGCATCGGCAGGTTGCGCAGGGTGCGACCGCGCTGGCCGGCGTCGCGGTTGTGGCTGTCGGTCATGCCGGGGTTGGCGCGGATGTGGTCCGAGGTCACCAGAACGCCGCACAGGGCCTGACCGCAACGGCTAATGCGCACCTGACCACCGTTGGTCGGCGTCTGCCACAGGCCGGTCGGATCACCGGACGGCGGGGTAGCCAGCGCGGGGGCTGCGAGTGCGGCGACAGCCAGCGCGGCAGCCATGAACAGAGAGGTCTTCATGATCGTTTCCTTGGTTCGGATCGTAGCGTCGATCGCTTGAACCCAGACTGACCCGCGTTTCCGGTCGAAACAAGGCTGCAGATCGGCCCTATCGCCAATAAAAACCGGCCCTTACGTCAAGTTTCAGCCAATCAGATCGAGCCACGCGTCTTCGCTGAGGACCGTAACCCCATGCTTTTCCGCATCCTTCAGCTTGGAGCCCGCTCCGGGCCCGGCGACGACGTAATCGGTCTTCTTGGACACCGATCCCGACACCTTGGCGCCGAGGCTCTCGGCGCGGGCCTTGGCCTCGTCGCGGGTGAACCGTTCCAGCGACCCGGTGAAAACCACGGTCTTGCCCGCGACCGGGCTGTCAGTCTTGGGCCGTTCTGCATCGACGACCTCGGTCAGCTCGGCGATCAGGGCGTCGACGACTTCGCGGTTATGGGCTTCGTGGAAGAACTCCGCGATGGCGCGGGCGGCGACCGGGCCTACTCCCGTGATGCCTGCGAGTTGGCCCAGCGTTTCGGACGGACCCTCTTCGCGCGCGACTCGTGCCAGTTCGACGACCGATGACCAGTCGGGCGCCAACACGGCCAAAGCTCGGCGCGCCGGGGTCGCGATGCCGGGGAAGGCGAGGGCCACCTTCTGATCGATCGGCGCTTCGGGCCAGGGATCATCCGCAGACATCTCCGTCCCCGCCATCGCTGACAAGGTCCGTGCGGACACACCGTTTCCATCAGCCAGTTGCGCCCATTCCGGCGTTGGAATGCCCGAGGCGGCCTCGAGCCCGGCGGCATGGAAATCCGCCCAGCTTCCGAAATGGCGGGCCAGCAGCAGCGATGTCTGGTCGCCGATATCGCGAATGCCGAGGCCGAAGATCAGCCGCTCCAGCGCGATCACCCGCCGGGCGTCGATGCCTGCGGTCAGGTTCGCAACGCTGGTCTCGCCATAGCCGTCCTCGGTCCGCAGAAGGTCCAGTTTTTCCGCATCACGCGCCAGACGGAAGATGTCGGCGGGTTCGTGGATCCAGCCGCGTTCGTGGAAAGCGATCAGTTGTTTCTCGCCCAGACCCTCGATGTCGAAGGCGCGACGCGAGACGAAATGCTTGAGGCGTTCGACCAGTTGGGCGCTGCAGATCAGGCCGCCGGTGCAGCGACGACGGACCTCGCCCTCGGGTCGCACAGCCTCCGAACCGCACACCGGGCAGTGGGTTGGGAAGATATAGGGGACGGCGTCGTCCGGGCGCTTCTCCAGCACCACCGAGACGATCTGCGGGATCACGTCGCCTGCGCGCTGCAGGACGACGGTGTCGCCGATGCGGACGTCCTTGCGGGCGATCTCGTCTTCGTTGTGGAGGGTCGCGTTCTTGACCACTACGCCGCCGACGGTGACCGGATGCAGCCGCGCGACCGGAGTTAGGGAACCCGTGCGGCCGACCTGGATGTCGATGCCCTCCAGCACGGTGGTCGCCTGTTGGGCAGGGAATTTGTGGGCGATGGCCCAGCGGGGGCTGCGCGAGACGAAGCCGAGACGGTCCTGCCAGTCCAGCCGGTCGACCTTATAGACGACGCCGTCAATGTCGTAGCCAAGGCCTGCGCGATCGGTCTCAAGTCCGCGATAGACGGCCGTCAGTCCTTGCGCACCCTCGACGCGGACCGAGCGCGGATTGACCTTGAAACCCCAAGACGCGAGCGCGGCCAGAGCGTGTTCCTGTGTGTCCGCGAACGGCGCCGACAACTCGCCCCAGGCA
>DASVTM010000387.1:0-2623 GCA_036387575.1 Brevundimonas sp. | reverse complement strand
TGTGATAGGTTCTCCCTCATTGGATCGGGATGTGAGCGAACTCCGTTCGCGTCCCGTGTTTGCGACAGAATCCTGCCCATGAAGGCGGGATCGGCCAGAGGTTGGGTGATCCGTTTCCGCATTTGACGCCTGAACCTTTCGCCCGGCGATATCGCAGCCGGTTGAGAGCCTTTTCGCGTTCCTGCGCCTTCGTATTCTCCGGTCCTGAGTCCGGGAAAGGAATGACATGACGAACAAGAGCGGTCTGGAATTCAAGATTGGCGACCCGGTCGTCTATCCTGCTCACGGTGTCGGCAAGGTCATCGGCGTCGAGACCCAGGAAGTGGCAGGCATGTCGCTGGAGGTCTACGTCGTGACCTTCGACCATGAAAAAATGACCCTGCGCGTCCCGACCAAAAAGGCCAAAACTGCGGGCCTCCGTTCGCTCGCGGCTGACGATGTGGTGACCAAGGCCCTGACGACCCTCAAGGGCCGCGCCCGCGTCAAGCGCACCATGTGGTCGCGTCGGGCCCAGGAATACGAAGCCAAGATCAACTCCGGCGACCTGATCTCGATCGCCGAAGTCGTTCGCGACCTGCACCGTGCCGACTCGCAGCCGGAGCAGTCCTATTCGGAACGCCAGCTGTATGAATCGGCTCTGGACCGGATGGCTCGCGAAGTCGCCGCCGCCAACCGGATCGACAAGGAAGCCGCCGTCGAGCTGCTCGCCAAGTCGCTGAGCGCCAAGAAGGCCGTCATCGCCGCTGCCGAAGCGGAAGCTGAAGCCGAAGAAGCTGAAGCGGCCTGATCCTTACGGGGCTTCGAAACTGAAAAGGCCCGGGAGCGATCCCGGGCCTTTTTGCTGGGTGCGATCTCGATGGAAGATCGGCCTAATGCTTTGCGCCGGGCTTCAGCCGCATCGCCTGATGCAGAACGATGGCGACGATGCCGCCGACCACGATGCCGATGACGGCCGAGATCAGGGCGGTGGTCAGCCAGCCGGCGACGGCCCCGACCGGCCCCAGAGCCGAGGCGACGGCATGGGCCAGATGCTCGACGGGCTCGGCTGGCCACGCGAGGCCGAGCGTATGCGAACCATGCAACAGGATCCCGCCACCGACCCACAACATCGCGGCGGTGCCAATGGTGGACAGGGCGTCCATCACGATTGGCATTCCCTTGACCAGACCGCGCCCCAAGGCCTTGGCTGCGCCTGAGGGGCGTTGGGCCAGATGCAGCCCGATGTCGTCCATCTTCACGATCAGGCCGACAGCGCCGTAGACGACCACGGTCATGACCAGCCCGACGATGATCAGGGTCCCTGCCTGGGTCACCAGCGGGGCGGTCGAGACATCTGCCAGGGCGATGGTCATGATCTCTGCGGACAGGATCAGGTCGGTGCGGACGGCGCCCGCAACGGTCGCCTTTTCCAGAGCCGCAAGGTCGTCGGTGACGGGAGCCTCCTCGGCGTGACCCTCGGCGCCGAACATCTCCATCAGTTTCTCCGCTCCCTCAAAACAGAGGTAGGCGCCGCCGCACATCAGCAGCGGTGTGATGGCCCATGGCGCGAAACTTGTAAGCAGCAAGGCGATCGGCAGGATCACCAGCAACTTGTTGCGGATCGACCCGATGGCGATCTTGCCTATGATCGGCAGTTCGCGCGCCGGCGCCAGACCCATGACATAGCGAGGCGTCACCGCGGCATCATCGACGACCACGCCGGCCGCCTTGGTCGAGGCCTTGCCCGCCGCAGCCCCCATGTCATCGAGCGACGCCGCAGCGAGTTTGGCGATGCCCGCGACGTCGTCGAGCAGGGCGATAAGTCCGGAGGGCATGGCGCGTCGCTGGGTCTGAGGAGGGAGGTCTCAGGCCTAGAGGAGGGTCTTCACTTTGTCGATGTGGGGCGGGGTCAGAAGTATTCCGCGTTCGCCGGGCACTGGGCGCTGATACGGCGGGCGGTGATGCTGGCGGGGATGTAGGGGGTGCCGCGCAGCAGTTGGGCCCCGCCGTTGAAGCGGAAGTTTTCGGGGTGGTAGGTGCCGGTCAGGCGCACGTTGAACCTGCGGCCCTTCTTGTCCTGACAGGTCCCCTCGAAATGTGCATTGCCGTTGCCGACCTCACGGGTGGGATAGGTGCAGGCGTAGCGTCGCGTCGAGATGCCGCCGAAGAAGCGAGCGATGTCCTGCGGTCGCACGCATTTGGTTTCGGTGTTGCGATCCCCGACGGCGCTCGTCGTGTACTCCCAATAGCCGGGCAACACCGGAGGGTTGCTGGCGGTCTGGGTGGGCGTGCGCGCCTGAACGCTCTCGACCGGGGCCGCGAGCAGGATCGCACCGGCGAGGGCTGGAGCCGCAATCGCCGCGACGCGCAAGGCGGCGGTGCGAAAAGGGAAGGTCTGGGTCTTCATCTTTCTTATGTCCCGGTCAGCGTGTCTGATGTCACCCTGTATCTATATGGCGGCTTTTGAACGACGGCTGAACAGCGCTGTTCCGTCAGGTTGTCAGAGTGCCCGAGGCAGCGCCGAGACTCGCTTTCGGCCCTGAAAGCCTTGACGTCTCGCCCGGCGTTCCTCTATACGGCCCCCTCTCGCGCAAGAGTCCGTCTCTTGCGCGTCCTCATTTCATGCGTCCGGGCCGTTTGCTCT
>DASVTM010000386.1:0-1810 GCA_036387575.1 Brevundimonas sp. | reverse complement strand
GCAATCCGCGTAAAGCGCCAGTAGATGAACCGTTTTCGAACCCTTGCGCCTGATGTCTTCGTCGCCGGGCAGATCACCGGAGCCGATCTGGTGGTGGCAAAGGGGCGCGGCGTTGTGCGGGTCATAAATAACAGACCCGATGGTGAGGAGCCCAATCAGCCCACAGCCTTCGAACTGGAGACTGCCGCCCGCGAGCTCGGCCTTGAATATGTCCACGCCCCGACTCGTGGCATGCCGGGTCCGGACGTAATCGCAACCGTCCAGGCCGCCCTCTTAGACGGCGCTCCGGTACTGCTTTATTGCAAGTCAGGCATGCGGTCGGCCGCTGCCTGGGCGCTGGCGTCCAGTCGGTCCGGCGCTTTGTCGCGCGACGAGATCCTGACGGGCGCTGCGGCAGCCGGGTATGATCTGGGCGGATTGCCGTTGTAGTTATCGATTGATCGAAACCCGCGTGGCGTAGGGAACAGGCTCGGGCGTACAGGAAGCCGTGACCAGTTGCGCCACCATGAGACACAGGATGGCCGCAGCGACCGGCTGAAGCCGATTTGAGACATTGAAGGCGATGGACTTGACCACGACGCAGCTCCGGCAAGGGATTCACGTCTTGTTAAGGCAAGGGCCGGGCCAGCTTGCCGTGACGGGTATCGAGAGTGGCGCCCCCCGATGATCCCCTTCGTCCGTGACATCGACGTCGCCTACGGCCGCCGCGATCAGGTATCGCCGCTGATCCAGCGCGTCACCGCGGAGAACCCCGGTCCCTTCACCTTCACCGGCACAGGGACCTACATCATCGGTCGCAATGAGCCCGGTGCAGGTCTCGCCGTCATCGATCCCGGCCCGCACGACGAGGCGCATCTGCAGGCGCTACTGGCCGCGGTCGAAGGCCGGCGCGTGACCCATGTGCTGGTGACCCATACCCACCGCGACCACTCTCCCCTCGCCGGCCCCTTTGCCGAGGTCACCGGAGCGCCGATCCTGGCCGCCCGACCTCCCGTGCAGGTCACCCACGCCTCCGGTCCGCTGGAAGAGGATGAAGACGACGACTTCGACCCTGATGTCATCCTGACGGGCGGCGAGGTGATCGCAGGCGACGGCTGGACCCTCGAAGCCATGGCCACTCCCGGCCACGCCTCGAACCACATGGCCTTCGTGCTGAGGGAAGAGAACGCCCTGTTCAGCGGAGACCACGTCATGGGCTGGTCGACCACCGTGGTCGCCCCCCCGGACGGGGACATGGCCGACTACATGAACAGCCTCGACGCTGTCATTGACCGCGAGTTCGCCACCCTGTGGCCCACCCACGGGGCGCCGGTGACAGAGCCTAGACCTTTCCTGCTGGCCTACCGCGCCCACCGGCGGGCGCGCGAGGCACAGGTGCTGGATCGGCTGGCTTCAGGGGATCGCCGGATCGCGGACATGATCCCGGTGCTCTACGCCGCTGTCGATCGCCGACTGTGGCCCGCCGCCAGCCTGTCAGTGTTCGCCCATCTGGGTAAGCTGGTGAGAGACGGGCGGGTTGCAGCCGAGCCCGCCCCTGCTCTGGATGCGATCTGGACCCTCGCCGACTGACGTCACGCCTCGGCCTAGGGCAACATGTCCGTGACGATCTTGCGGGCCAGACGGCAGGCCTGCCCCCGGTCGTGGGACAGGTCGCGGGCGGTCACCCGAACGTCTGTACGACCCGGTCGGATTCGCACGACGCCATCATAGGTCCGATCGAACCAGAAACTGGTCCAGCCCCCGTCAGCGCGACCGACTCCTAGGCCTCGCACGTCAAACCCTGCCGATTGCAGGCCGTACCCCGCCGCAC
>DASVTM010000385.1:0-3326 GCA_036387575.1 Brevundimonas sp. | reverse complement strand
TGCACGCTCAGCGCCGGCACGTTGCGCAGGGTCACGCCGCGACCGCCGAACAGGTTGGCCGAACCCGGCAGGATGCCCAAGGTGGTGACGCCACCGGCGCGAGCGGTGTTGAAGCCCGGATCCTGCGGCCAGACCGAATGCTCGGCCCAGACCTGCGCGGTGTTGGGGCTCGTTGCTTCGTTGCCGTCGCTCATGCCCTGCACGCCCGGCGAAGGATAGACGCCGAGGTGGGAGTGGACGTCGATCACGCCGGGGGTCACGAACCGACCCTTGCCGTCGATGACCGTATAGCCCGCCGGTACGGCCAGATCAGCGCCGCCGACCGCCTGAACCTTGCCGTCGGCCATCAGGACCACGCCGTTCTCGATGCGCTGACCGGCGCCGGTGAAGACCGTCGCCCCAACGATCGCCGAGTTCTGGCGTGGCAGAGGCTGGTAGGTCGACGGATAGGGATCGCTGTTGGCTGCGTAGTCCAGCCCTGTCGCCAGAGGCTTGGGAGCTTTGGTCTCGGCGGTGTCGGAGCTCGGGGTGGAACTATCGGTCGTGGCGCAGGCCGAAAGACTGAACGCGCCGACCATGGCGCAGGCGAGCACGGCGAGGCTGGCTCCCCGCATGCGAAACATCTTCATGAAGTATCCTCGTGCCCCGGACCACCGCCGGGCTTCTGAACGCGGCTATAGAAGCGGTGCGTCTCGCGCCCTGTAAAGGTCGAAAATCAGTCTTCGGACAATCGCGCCCTAACCGCCTCGTCATCGAGTCCGTCGATGGCGATCATCTTCAGCCGCGACTGACCGCCACGCGCCAAGACGACCGAAGATCGCGACACGCCCAGCGTCTTCGCCAGCAATTTCATTAGAGCTTCATTGGCCTCGCCCTCGACCGGGCGGGCACGGACACGAACCTTGAGGACAGGCCGTCCGTCCGTATCGACACCCCATCCATCCACCCGATCGGCGGCGGATCCGGGGGTCAGTTTGATGGCGAGACGAGCGGTCACGCCCATCTCGCCATCAAAACAGTCATCAGCCCAGAGCGGTCATCAACTCGGGGACGATGGTCTTGTAGTCGCCGACGATGCCGTAGTCCGCGACCTGGAAGATCGGGGCGTCGGGATCCTTGTTGATGGCGACGATGATCTTGGAGTCCTTCATCCCGGCGAGGTGCTGGATGGCGCCCGAAATGCCGATCGCAATGTAGAGGCCCGGCGCCACGACCTTGCCGGTCTGGCCGACCTGATAGTCGTTCGGGGCATAGCCGGCGTCGACGGCCGCACGAGAGGCGCCAATGGCGGCGCCCAGCTTGTCGGCCAGCGGCTCCATGATGGCGTGGAACTCGTCGGCCGAGCCCATGGCGCGACCACCCGAGACGATGATCTTGGCGGCGCCCAGTTCGGGACGGTCCGACTTGACCAGTTCCTCGCCGATGAAGGTCGCCATGCCGGCTTCCTTGCCGCCAACGCTCTCGACCGAGGCCGAGCCGTCATTGGCGGCGGCGTCGAAATTCGTCGGACGAACGGTGATGACCTTCTTGGCGTCGGAGGACTGGATCGTCTCCAGCGCATTGCCGGCGTAGATCGGACGCACGAACGTATCAGCCGAGACGACTTCGATGATGTCCGAGATCGGCGCGACGTCCAGCTTGGCGGCCAGGCGCGGCATGAAATTCTTGCCGTCGTTGGTCGCGGGCGAGAGGATGGCATCGTAGCCTTCGGCGAGAGCCAGCACGGTCTCCTCGACGTCCTCGGCCAGCTGGTGGCCCAGACCGGCGCTTTCGGCCAGCAGCACCTTACGGACGCCGGTGATTTTGGCTGCGCTGCCGGCAGCAGCCGTAGCTCCGGAGCCGACGACCAGCACGTCGACATCGGCGCCGAGCTTGAGAGCCGCAGTCACCGTCTTATTGGTGGTGTCGCGGACGGCCGAACCGTCGTGGTCGGCAATGACGAGAACAGCCATCTTACAGCGCTCCTGCGGTCTTGAGCTTGGAAACCAGTTCGGCGGCGTCAGCCACCTTGATCCCGGCGGAGCGGGTCGCAGGTGCAGTCACCTTGACCACCGTCAGGCGCGGCGCGGTATCGACGCCATAGTCGGCGACCGCCTTCATCGCGATCTCCTTCTTCTTGGCCTTCATGATGTTAGGCAGCGAGGC
Organism: Brevundimonas sp.; assembly: GCA_036387575.1. Lineage (GTDB taxonomy): Bacteria > Pseudomonadota > Alphaproteobacteria > Caulobacterales > Caulobacteraceae > Brevundimonas. The sequence goes on along the minus strand of DASVTM010000385.1, from coordinate 1,181 downwards.
GTAGCGCGGCGTGTTGAGGCGCAGGTCCACCGTCACCACCGCCGGCAGGGTCGCAGCGAGCGTCTGCAGGCCGCCATCGACTTCACGGGTCACGGTCGCCTTGCCGTCGGCGATCTCCACCTTCGAGGCGAACGTCGCTTGCGGCCAGTCCAGCAGCGCCGCCAGCATCTGGCCGACCGCGTTATTGTCGCCGTCGATAGATTGCTTGCCCATCAGGACGAGGTCCGGCTTTTCTTCGTCGACGACCGCCTTCAACAGCTTGGCGACCGCCAGCGGCTCCAGATCTGAGTCCGACTGGATCAGGATGCCCCGGTCCGCACCCATGGCGAGCGCGGTGCGGATGGTTTCCTGCGCCTGCTGCACGCCGATGGAGACGACCACGATCTCGGTCACGGTCCCGGCGGCATGGTGTTCCTTGCCTTCCTTCAGACGCACGGCCTCTTCGACGGCGATCTCGTCGAACGGGTTCATGCTCATCTTGACGTTGGCGAGGTCGACGCCGGTCTGGTCCGCCTTGACGCGGGCCTTGACGTTATAGTCGATCACCCTTTTGACGGGGACGAGTACCTTCATGGGGAGCTATCCATATCTTGGTCGAATTGTTGGCGCAGGAGATGGTACGGAGCGGAGCCCCTGTCAACGTAACGCAACGTGAACTAAATGACCCAAAGCACTCCAAGCCCTTGCAGAGAGACCCGATGAACCGCTTCCTGAGCATGAAACGTCTGAGCCTTATGTTCTTGGGCGCCTTCGCCGTTCTGGTCGCCGGCACACTCACCTTTCAAGTCTTTTGGCTAAACCCGGGTGAGCGCTGCGAGAAGAACGGCAAATGGTACGACGTCCAGAGCCGAACCTGCGCCACCCCCATCTACATTCCCGACATCACCGGTCGTCCGGCTGGCGTTAGCCGCGCCGAAGCCTCTGCGGCCAAAAATGCTGAGCTGGTGGACCTTGAACAGCAGGTGGCCAAAGAGCAGGCCGCCAACGCGGCGGCCGTTCAGCGGGCCCGCGCCGATCTCAAGGCCCGCCAAGGTCTGTAGTTCAGGGTTTGTAGGGCAAGCGTTGGGTCGGCGTGCTAGGATGACGGAATGAGCGACAACATCAACGACGAACCGACTGCGCCCTCGACCGACGACATCCTTGGCGAGACGCCGCTCCAAAAGGCATTGCGGGTCAAGAAG
>DASVTM010000384.1:0-10874 GCA_036387575.1 Brevundimonas sp. | reverse complement strand
GTCGATCGTGCTGCTGAAGAACGAGGGCGGCGTCCTGCCGTTGAAGGCCGAGGGGCAGAAGATCGCGCTCATCGGACCGTTCGCCTCGGACCTCGACGTGTTCGGGCCGTGGACCATCTGGGGCGACGAGACGCACCGGATTTCGCTGGAAGCTGGCTTCCGCAACGCGCTCAAGAATGACGCGGACCTGACGGTCATCAAGGGCTGCGACATCGAGACGGCGATCGACGACGGCTTTGCTGCGGCGGTTCTGGCCGCCGGTCAGGCCGACGTCGTGGTGCTGGCGCTGGGCGAAGGCTCGCGCTTCACCGGCGAGGCCCAGTCGCGCACCGAGATCACCATCCCCGATATCCAGCTCAACCTCGCCGCCGCAGTGGCGGCCACAGGCAAGCCGGTCGTGGTCCTGCTGCGTAACGGTCGTGCGCTGGAACTGTCCGGCGCTGTGAAGAACGCCCAAGGGATCGTGGTGACGTGGTTCCTCGGCTCCGAGATGGGCAACAGCGTCGCCGACGTGCTCTTCGGCGATCATTCGCCGTCGGGCCGCCTGCCGGTCAGCTTCCCGCACAAGTCGGGCCAGCAGCCGTTCTCCTACGATCACAAGCGCACCGGCCGCCCGGCAAACCCTGCATTGGTCAGCGAGGAATACACCGCCCGCTATCGCGAGACCACGAACACGGCGCTCTATCCGTTCGGTCACGGCCTGACCTATGGCGCGGTGACCTACGCCGCTCCGGTGGTGGCCAGCCCGACGATGGCCTGGGACGGGACGCTGGAGGTCTCGGTAGATGTCAGAAACGCCGGCGAGGTCGCAGCGGTCGAGACGGTGCAGCTCTATATCGGCGATGTGGTCGCCAGCCTGACTCAGCCCGGCCAGCGTTTGCGGGACTTCCGCAAGGTGGCGCTGGCGGCTGGCGAGACCGAAACCGTTCGCTTCAAGCTGACCCGCGAGCAGCTCGAGTTCATTGGCGCGCAAGGCACGCCGACGGTCGAACCGGGCGCGTTCGACGTGTGGCTCGCGCCGTCGGCTCAGGTCGGGACGCCAGTGCGGTTCACGCTGGTTCGATAGGCGACAGGCCTCCCCTTGGGGAGGCCTGTGGTCAGTCGACGGGGATCGGCGTCGGCGTCGGCTCGGGCGTCGCGGGCGTCGTCGGCCAGACGACGACATCGGTAGAGTGCTCAGCATCGCAGCCGACCGTCTTCATCTCGACCAGAGCCATCCGCGTTCCGTCCCAACGCCAGCGGGCGTCCCATCCGCAGTTGGTGGTCTGGCTGCGGATACTGGCCTCGAGGGTTCCGGCCTCCTCGCTCCAGACGAGGTTCGGCACGTTCGATTCCGCATGCCACTCGCCGTCACCACGAATGTCGAAAACCAGAAGGGGCGCAGCGACCGGAGCCGCGCCCGGGCGCGCCAGATACAGGCGGCTCCATACGTCGATGATGCCCGTCGAACATCCCGCCACGACCCCAAGAACGCCGCCGAAATCCTTTGTTTTTGCCCGATCCGAGGCTTGGATACGATCCGGCGTGCAGTCTCCGTCGGCCGCGATCAGGTCGCGTACCGCCGCGCGAGCCGCAGTTGTGTCGGCGGCCGTCACCGGAGCCGGGGCGACCGGCGTCGCAGTTTTCTCGGCGGAATCGCAACCCGCGAGCAGGACGCTTGAAGCGACGGCGAGGGCGGTCAGGGATTTCAGCATAGGGGTCCATTCCTGAACAGGTTGGCGTCAGGGGTAGTCACAAACGGCGGCTGCTCCAAGAGAGAGAATGGCTCACTGCAGCAGCCGCTATGAGCGAAACGCATCCGGACCGCGCAGCCAGCGGCGAGACGGTGCTGATTCAGGCTGCCGCCTCGGCCTTCTTGCCTTTGCCGCGCGCCAGCCTGTAGGCGCTGAAAGCAATGCCGCCGCCGACGACGAGGATGGCGATCCCGATCAGCGGACGGAAGACGATCCACGCCAGGGCGATGGTCACTGTGCCGATCAGCATGCCCAGAGCAAAGGCGATCAGGCCTGTGCCCATGCGCACGATCGTACCCGCCAGAGGCAGGACATCGGCAAGGACGCCGAGGGGCGCCATCAGCAGGCCGAAGCCGGCGATCAGCAACACCAGACCGACGACGCGGATGATCCAGGTCATGATCTGGTTGGCGTCCTGCGCGCCCTTGAACATGTCTGACGCAGGCTTGTCGCCGTTGTCGACCAGCAAGAACTCTTCGCCGTTTTTGGCGTAGTACGGCAGGAAGCCTTCGCCGTTCTGACGGGCGACGACGCTGATCGGACCGGCCGGGGTCAGGTCGTAGCTGACGCGCACATCGCCGATGCTGGCGGCGGGCGTCACCGTCTGGGTCGGGACGGTGGTCTCGTTCGTGGCGTCGTCGTTGGTTTCGTCGGTGACCGTTTCGTCCGTAGCGGCTTCCTCGTCATCGCTGGTCGCGGAGGGGGCGACCACGGTCGGGCGGCGCTCCGTCAGCATGATGCGGTTCTGCGAGATCGAGACGTATCTACCGATATCGCCGACAGCCGCGTCGACCGTTTCGAGGTCCGCAGGCGTCAGGCGCAGGGCGGTCTCGCCACCGACCTGGCCGACGACATTGTCTTCAAGTTTGAAGGCGCCGAGGGTGGCGTCCTGGGCCAGAATGTCCGCCGCCTGAATGTCGAACTCGGGGTTCTGGTGGCCGTTGGGCTCGGCGAACTGGCTGGAGTCATTCGCCGAGGAAGCCCATTCCTTCGTGTAGGTATAGGTGGTGACAGTCTCCTCGCCGCCGCCCAGCCTGGTGCGGCTCTCGGACTTGGAGGCTTCCTTCCACTGGTACATCTCAACCTTGCGGGCGAGATGGAGGCCGGTGGCGGTCACGCCGAAATCGGTGTCTTCCAGAGGGGCGGTGACGACGGCGGGGCCGGAGACGTGGACCAGCTTCTGGTCATTGGCCGCGACGACCTCACCCGGCTGGATTTCGATAACGACGGCGGCGCCTTCGGTCAGGCCCTTTTCGGTCTTGATGGCCCGGCCCTCGTTCCAGAACAGGCCGCCGATGCAGGCGATGATCAGGATGAAGCCGATCAGGACGCCGGTGAAGGCCCCGCCGATGCGTGAAAACCACGACGTGCTCGTCGTGCGTGTGATGGTGTCAGGCATGATATTCCCCCCGGAACAGGACGCGCTCCCCGGGGTGCGCTGTAGCCGAGGCCTGTACCACGCGGTTCTGTCGCAAAGGTGAAGGTTGGTGGATGCCAAGGCGCTCTCGCCAAACCGGGCGCTATGTCGCTAGATGACGGCCTGTTTGTACGGGGTTTGGAAGACATGAAGCGGATCTGGTTGACGACGGTGGCCGTGGCGGTCCTGGCGGTGCAGGCGCCTGTGAGCGCGATGGCCCAGACGCAGTCGCCGCCGAACCCCACACCCACTCCCGCACTTCAGGATGCGCCGCCTGCGCCGACGCCTGAGAAGCCCGCGCCCGAGCCGGTGCTGGAGACCGCAACGCCGGCCGATGTCGCAACGGCGGCGCCCGCGACCGCTCCCGATGCAACCGCTACGCCCGACAAACCGAAATGGGACGTCAACAATCCTCCGGGGCCGTCGCATGACGTGAAGATCGACGTGACGCAGGGCACGTGGATGTCGCTGGACGTCAGCCCGGACGGCCGGACGCTGGTGTTCGACATGCTGGGCGATATCTACGTCATGCCGATCGGCGGCGGTGAGGCGAGGGTCATCGCTTCGGGCGTCGCGTGGGAGATGCAGCCGAAATGGTCGCCGGACGGGACCCGCATCGCCTTCACCTCGGACCGGGGCGGCGGTGACAATATCTGGACGATGAACGCCGACGGCTCTGACGCCAAACAGGTGTCGAAGGAGACGTTCCGTCTGGTGACGCAACCCGAGTGGACCCCCGATGGCCAGTTCATCGTCGGTCGCAAGCATTTCACCTCCAGCCGCTCGCTGGGCGCCGGGGAAATGTGGATGTGGCATCGATCCGGTGGCGGCGGCGTGCAACTGACGACCCGCCGGACGCAGCAGAAGGATACGGGCGAGCCCGCCTTCTCGCCTGATGGCCGCTATCTGTATTTTTCGGATGATGCCACGCCGGGCGGACAGTTCGAATACTCCAAGGACGTCAACGGCCAGATCTATGTGATCCAGCGGCTGGATCGTCAGTCGGGCGAGGTCGAGGAGTTCCTGTCTGGGCCGGGCGGTTCGATCCGTCCGACGCCGTCACCGGACGGCAAGTCGTTGGCCTTCATCCGCCGCGTTCGCTACCAGTCCACCCTCTATGTGATGGATATCGAGAGCGGCCGTGAGACGCCGATCTACGCCCATCTGGACCGCGACCTGCAGGAGACCTGGGCGATCCACGGCGTCTATCCGGCGATGAGCTGGATGCCGGACGGCAAGTCGATCGTGTTCTGGGCGGCCGGCATCTTCCACAAGATCGACGTGGCCTCGCAGGAAGTCTCCGACATCCCGTTCCACATCGCCGACACGCGCCGGGTCGAGCCTGCGGTTCGCACCACGGTCGACGTCGCCCCGGATACGTTCGCCGTGAAGATGATCCGCTGGGCCCACGCCTCGCCGGACGGGTCGAAGGTGGTGTTCGAGTCGCTCGGCAATCTGTGGATACGCGACCTGCCGACAGGCACCGCGCGTCGCCTGACCAGCCAGAGCGACCATTTCGAGCTCTATCCGTCATGGTCCCGCGATGGCCGGTCGATCGTCTATACGACCTGGTCGGACAAGGACCTCGGCACGGTGCGGGTTATCCCGGCGTCGGGCGGAACGGGTCGTGTCGTGACGCAAAATCCCGGCCACTATATCGAGCCGAGCTTCTCGCCGGACGGCAAGACCATCGCCTATCGCGCGGTCGCCGACGGGTTCCTGACCACCGGGCTGTGGGGGCGTAATCCGGGCATCTACCGCGTGCCGACTGCGGGCGGGGACGCCACGCTGGTGACCGACGACGGGACGACGCCGCAGTGGGGCGCGACGAACGACCGGATCTTCTACCTCGGTCGCAAGGACGAGAATTCGGCGCTCAAGTCGGTCGACCTGAGCGGCCATGAAGAGCGCACCCACCTGACCTCGCAGTGGGCCTCGGACTTCGAGATCTCACCGAACGAGCAGTGGGTCGCTTGGACCGAGCGGTTCAACGCCTATGTCGCGCCGTTCGCCGCCACGGGCCGTCCGGTGGAGATGGGCTCCAAGGCCGAGGCGCTGCCGCAGACGCGGGTGACGCGCGACGCGGGGATGTGGCTGACCTGGTCGGGCGACTCGTCGAAGCTGAGCTGGGCCATCGGGCCGGAGTTCTTCACCCGCAGCCTGACCGACAGCTTCAGCTTCGAGGAGGGCGCGCCTGCGGAACTGCCCAAGCCGGCCGAGCAGGGGATCAATATCGGCTTCACCGCCACCGCCGACAAGCCGTCGGGCGTTCTGGTCCTGACCGGTGCGCGGATCATCACCATGAACGGAGATCAGGTGATCGAGGACGGCGTCATCGTCGTCAACGAGAACCGGATTGAGGCTATCGGGCCGCGTGGATCGGTCACCGTGCCTGCGGGCGCGACGGTCATGGACATGGCCGGCAAGACCATCACGCCGGGCTTCGTCGATGCGCACTGGCACGGCTCGATGGCGGCTGACGGCATCATCCCGCAGCAGAGCCGGGTCGACTATGCGTCGCTTGCCTTCGGGGTGACGACGATCCACGATCCGTCGAACGATAGCAGCGAGATCTTCGCCCACTCCGAAATGGCTCGGGCGGGCAAGGTCGTGGGGCCGCGCATCTTCTCGACCGGGACCATCCTGTACGGGGCGCAGACGCCGTTCACCGCCCAGATCGACAGCCTTGAGGACGCCCTGTCAAACCTGCGGCGGACGCAGGCGCTGGGGGCCATCAGCGTCAAGAGCTACAACCAGCCGCGTCGCGACCAGCGTCAGCAGATCATCGAGGCCGCGCGCGAACTGAACATCAACGTCGTCCCCGAGGGCGGCTCGCTGTTCCAGCACAATATGTCGATGGTGGTCGACGGCCACACGACGATCGAGCACTCGATCCCGCTGGCCCATCTGTATGACGACGTGCGCCAGCTGTGGGGTCAGACCGATGTCGCCTACACCCCGACCCTGATCGTGGCCTATGGGGGGGCGTTTGGCGAAAACTACTGGTATCAGGAAAGCCCGGTCTGGAACGACGCGATCCTGCAGCAGTACGTCCCGCGCCGGGTGCTGGACGCCCGTGCGCGCCGGCCCACGACCCAGCCGGCCGAAGAGTGGAACCACATCGCTATCGCCCAGCAGGCCAAGGCGCTGATGGATGTCGGCGTCAACGTCCAGACCGGCGCCCACGGCCAGCGCGAAGGCCTGGGCGAGCACTGGGAAATCTGGATGATGGCGCAGGGCGGGATGACGCCGCTTCAGGCGCTGCGGACCGCGACCCTGAACGGCGCCAAGGCGCTGGGCCTGGACAAGGATGTCGGTTCGCTGGAGGTCGGCAAGCTGGCGGACATGGTGGTGATGAACACCAACCCGCTGGAGAACATCCGCAACACCCACGACATCGCCTACACGGTCGCCAACGGCCGGGTGTACGACAGCCATATGGATGAGGTCGGACGCCGCATGCGTCCGCGTCAGCCGTTCTGGTTCGCGAGCTCCAACGGTGAGGCTGGGCCGGCGGGTGTGGCGGTAGCTTCAGCGGCGGATCATGGCGGCGGCGACACGGGGGACTGACGCCAGGAGCCCTTCTCCCCCTGCGGGAGAAGGTGGGCCGCGTAGCGGGTCGGATGAGGGGTCACGCGATGTTTGGCCATCGAGGCCTTGAATCCGCTCGCCGACGGTGCGACCCCTCATCCGTCGGCCAGAGGCCGCCACCTTCTCCCGCAAGGGGAGAAGGGAAGTGAGTTCTGGAGACCCTGCCCATGAAGACCCGCGCCGCCGTCGCCTTCGAAGCGAAACAACCGCTCGAGATCGTCGAGGTCGATCTGGAGGGGCCGCGCTTCGGCGAGGTGCTGATCGAGATCAAGGCGACGGGCATCTGCCACACTGACGCCTATACGCTGGACGGTCTGGACTCAGAGGGCATCTTCCCCTCGATCCTGGGTCATGAAGGCGCCGGCGTCGTCGTCGAGGTCGGGCCGGGCGTGACATCGCTGGCCGTCGGAGATCACGTGATCCCGCTGTACACGCCGGAATGCCGCCAGTGTAAGTCGTGCCTGAGCCGCAAGACCAACCTGTGCACCGCGATCCGCTCGACGCAGGGCAAGGGCCTGATGCCCGACGGCACGAGCCGCTTCAGCTACAAGGGTCAGGCGATCGCCCACTATATGGGCTGTTCGACCTTCTCGAACTTCACCGTCATGCCCGAGATCGCGGTGGCGAAAATCCGTAAGGACGCGCCGTTCGACAAGGCCTGCTACATCGGTTGCGGCGTGACCACCGGCGTCGGCGCGGTGGTCAACACGGCCAAGGTCGAACCGGGCGCGAACGCCGTGGTCTTCGGTCTGGGCGGCATCGGCCTGAACGTCATTCAGGGGCTGAAGATGGTCGGGGCCGACATGATCATCGGCGTCGACCTGAACCCGGAGAAGGAGGCGTGGGGCCGCCGCTTCGGCATGACCCATTTCGTCAATCCCAAGGACACGCCCGACGTCGTCGCGCGTCTGGTCGAATTGACCGACGGCGGCGCGGACTACACCTTCGACTGCACCGGCAACACGGTCGTCATGCGTCAGGCGCTGGAGGCCTGCCACCGCGGCTGGGGCGAAAGCATCGTCATCGGCGTGGCCGAGGCCGGCAAGGAAATCTCCACCCGGCCGTTCCAGCTGGTCACCGGTCGCGTCTGGCGCGGCTCGGCCTTTGGCGGCGCGCGCGGCCGCACCGACACGCCCAAGATCGTCGACTGGTACATGGACGGCAAGATCGAGATCGATCCGATGATCACCCACACCCTGCCGCTCGAAGACATCAACAAGGCGTTCGACCTGATGCATGCCGGCGAGAGCATCCGCAGCGTCGTGGTGTTCTGACGCGACGCATCCACGTCACCGGCAACGCCGGAAGCGGCAAGACCACGCTGGCCGGTGAGATCGGGCGAGCGCTCGATCTTCCGGTCTTCGGGCTTGATATGATCGTCTGGCGTCCCGGCTGGAAGACCGCGCCGCCGGACGAGCGAGCCGCCGCCGAGGCGGAACTGATCGCGCGTCCGGCGTGGGTGATCGACGGGGTATCCCGACGGGTGCGGGACGCGGCAGACGTCGTGGTTTTTCTGGATGTGGACCGGAGAACCTGCCTGATGCGATGCGCAGGACGGAACTGGCGCTACCTGTTCCGAAGCCGACCGGGGCTGCCGGAGAACTGTCCCGAAATCCTGATCGTGCCGAGGCTCATTGGGATCATCGGGAACTTTCCACGGCTGATCCGGCCCAGCATCCTGTCTGAACTCGAAGGACGTGACGGAGCGTTCCAGGTGAGGACTTCCCACGACCGTAACGCGATGTTGAAGGCCTTGATTGCAGGGCGCGCCGAGGGTCGAATCCTCGGTAAAAAACAGCAAGGAGAAATCTCGCATGTTTAGTCGCATCACGGACGGCAAGATCGAGACCGTTTCGAGGATCACGCACGCCCTCCCGCTGGAAGACATCGCCACGGCGTTCATCGTACATGCGCGAGAGCATCCGCAGGATCGTGGTGTTCTGGCGCAATGAGCGTGCCCCGGGTTTTAGGTCTGAACCACGTGACCCTCGCAGTCAGCGATTTGGGGCGGGCGACGGCCTTTTATCGTGACGTTCTGGGTTGTGTGCTTCGCGCCGAATGGCCTGAAGGCGTCTATCTGGAGGCAGGGCCGGTTTGGCTGTGCCTGTCGGTGGACCCAAAGGTGCGGACGGAGCCTCATCCCGACTATACCCACGTCGCCTTCGACGTCGATGATGCGACGTTCGAAGCGCTGGAGCCGCTGGTTCGGGCGCAGGCCAAACTCTGGAAAGAGAACCGCAGCGCGGGACGGTCTCTATATTTCCTCGACCCCGACGGCCATAAGCTGGAACTGCATGTCGGATCTCTGGCGACGCGCCTGAAAGCGTATCGCGACAGGGCCGCACCGGACATGATCTTCTACTAGGAAAGAGCGCAGCAATGTTCAGTCACGTCATGCTGGGGGCCGACGACATCGAGGCCTCGCGGAAATTCTACGATGCCATCCTGGGCGCCCTCGGCGTTGCGCCGGGCGTCATCGACCCGAAAGGCCGGGTCTGGTGGCGTACCGAACGGGGCAATTTCGCAATTTCGAAGCCGATCGACGGCGGCCCGGCGTCCTGCGCCAACGGCGGCACAATTGGTTTCGCGGCGCCGTCGGTCGAGATGGCCAACGCTTTCCATGAGGCCGGTCTGGCCAATGGAGGCACGGCCATCGAGGATCCGCCCGGCACGCGCGAAAGCCCGTTCGGCGCGCTTCATCTCGCCTATTTGCGCGACCCGTCCGGGAACAAGGTTGCGGTCATGCACCGGCTGCGCGGCTGAACTTGATGGAAACCACCAAGACCCACATCGTTCACGGCGGAACGCTGCGCTATCTGAAGCATGACAGCGTCTCAACAGGCACGCCCATGACCCTGTCAGTGTTCGTTCCAGGCGGTGAGGGGCCGTTCCCGGTGCTGATCTGGCTGTCGGGCCTGACCTGCACCGAGGACAATTTCACCACCAAGGCGGGAGCCTATCGGGCGGCGGCCGAGCATGGGGTGATCATCGTTGCGCCGGATACGTCCCCGCGCGGTGAAGGTGTCGCCGACGATGAGGCCTATGATCTGGGGCAGGGGGCCGGGTTCTACGTCGATGCGACGGAAGGACCCTGGGCGCCGCATTTCCGCATGGAGACCTACGTCACCGAGGAACTGATCGCGCTGATTGACGCGGAGTTTCCGACGACGAGGACGCGCTCGATCAGCGGACATTCGATGGGCGGGCATGGGGCCCTGACGCTGGCATTGCGTCATCCGGAACTGTTCAAATCAGTCTCGGCCTTTGCGCTGATCGCGTCGCCGACCCGGTGCGCATGGGGCGAGAAGGCGTTTACCGCTTATCTGGGCGAAGACCGGTCAGTCTGGGACGCTCACGACACGGCGAAGCTGGTCGAAAGCGGGGCGGCCAAGGGTGTCTATGACGACATTCTGATCGATCAGGGCGATGCAGACAGCTTCCTCGTTGATCAGCTAAAGCCTGAACTTCTGGTCGATGCGGCCAATGCCGTCGGTCAGCGCCTGACGCTGCGGATGCAGCCCGGCTACGACCATTCCTATTTCTTCATGGCCAGTTTCATTGCGGATCACGTGGCCTTCCATGCACAACGATTGAAGGCGACGACATGAGCGATACGGAAAACGAGAGCGCACCTGAAACTGCAGCAGCTCCCGCAGCGGTCGACCCTGCAGCCTATGAGGCGGTGTTCGCCGCCCTGTGCCGCGAGCTGGGCTATTGCCTGCATCTGAAGGGTGAGAAGCGGGTCATCGCGGCGCTGCCGCTCGGGCTCGACGCCACGGTCAAGGCCGTGTTGGAGGCCGAGGGCGCAGACTTCCTCAATACGTCAGGATCGCTGAAGCGGCAGATCCGCGACTGCCTCAAGGCCAACCTGCCTCCGCGCGCCGAGGCCTAGTTCGGCAAGCGATAGATCTGCGCGGACGACGCCGGATTTTGCGCCCGATCCCGCGATCGGCGACGTTCTCTCAAGGCGTCGTGCAGGGTGTCGGCGAGGTCGAGAATCTGATCGTCGGACATGCGGTCGGCCGCGCTACGCACCAGACGGCGCAACACGTCCAGCCTTCTCCGGCTTAAGCGGGGCGGTTCGATAGGCATCGATTTAACCTCGGGCGGTCCTGACGCAGATCGTAATGGCC
>DASVTM010000383.1:0-14036 GCA_036387575.1 Brevundimonas sp. | reverse complement strand
TGTGTCCGATTGTTACGCCCACCCATTGCCTACCCGATTAGTCTGCGAGGGGAAACCCTCACTTTCAGGCGGGCAGTTGCGCGTTGGGAGAGGGCTTTGCTGCGCCGCTATGGCGAGTCGCGAACCCCTTGAGGGCCCGCCGGGCGGGGAATTCGACGAGATGGTAGGAAGCGGCCGCCACCACCGGCAGCGCCGCCAAAATCCCCAACCACACGAAAAGTTGAAGGTGCTTGTCCGGAGCGTTTGTCAGCTTGACCGCGAGGTTAACGGCCAAAAGCTGCCACGGGACCAATACCATATAGACCGAGTAGCTGATCTCGCCGAGATACACGGCAGGCTTTGACGCCAGCCATCCGGCCCGTGCGTTCGGCAGGCTGGCGAGGCCGAGGATGAGCGCGCCTGCGAACGCCACGATGATTCCGTCCCACAGTTGCAAAGCGGCGGCAGCGATCATTAATGCGGCTGCGATCGAAGCGATTACGCCCGGAATGGCGAGCGGCGCCCGTCGGAACGCGAGGTACAGGGCGCAGCCATAGGCGAAGCAGGGCACGATCCGGAGCGCGCCCCATTTGATGGTCGCCTCGGTCAAGGGGGAGCCCGCGAGACGTTCAAAACCAAAATACACCACCCCGAGCAGGATGAGTGCGCCGACCACCGCCGCGACAGGCCGATGACGCACCTTCCAGGCCACGAAGGCGAATGCGGGGAACGCGAGATAGGCGAACCATTCAGCCGAGATCGACCACGAACGGTGATTCCACCCGGCCTCGGGCGCCAGGCCCCAAGCATGGACCATGGCGATGTTGGCGGGCAACGACGACCAGGCCATCACATTGCTGTCGATCGACATGCCGGCGAAGATCGCTGCAAGGCCGAGCGCCATCACGGCCAGCAATGTGGCGATATGCAGGGGATAAACCCGTGCGATCCGGGCCCAGAGAAAGTCGCGATAGCTGAACCGTTTGTCCCCCGCGGCCGCCAGATAGACGTGGCACAGGATGAATCCGGACAGCACGAAGAACAGCTCAACTCCGAGATAGCCCTTGGCGATTACCGCGGGCTTGAAGGTTACCGCCAGATTGTCCCAGAGAGCGTAGACGGCGACCCACATGGCAGCCATGAAGCGCAGCGCCGTCAGAGCGCGAAGATCCGTGGGACCGCCGTTCGGCTGGACGAGATGCGGCGCGATGAGGTGATCCGGGGAGGCGTTCTGCGTCTGGCTCATGGCCGCACCCTAGGATCGTTGGGCTTTGAGAACCGTTAAGGAGCGCCATGAACAACACCATATCTATTGAAACCGTAGTGTCGCAGGCCGGCGTCGCAGCCGGCGTTGAGCCTGATCACGCGCATACAGCCCTGGTGGGCGCGCTGGGTTTGCTGGAAAAGCACGCTGAAGTGGAGGCGCGCGACGCCTTCTACGCCGCCGTGCCGGGCGCTGCAGTTCTCGCGAGGTCGCCCGAGGCAAGGCCGCGCGGCGGCGGACTTATGGGCGGGCTGATGAAGAGTGCTGGCGGAGTATCCGGCGCGGCTCTCGCTGACGCTATGGGCCTGCTGGACCGGCTCAAGAAGGTCGACGTCGGCAAGGCCGAACTCAAACGACTGCTGCCCGCCGCTCGCAACGCTGTGACGCAGGCCACGGGTCGCGACTGGCTCGGCGAGGCGGTTCGCACGATCCCTGGTGTCGGCGCCTTGCTGGGCGACGCCTAGGCTGGCGGCCGGGTGTCAAGAAAGGCCTGCGACGCCGCGCAGCCGCTGAGGCTGGCCTCGCCCAGTTCGACCTTCGCCGTCAGGGGATAGACGCGGTCGCTCATGCCGTCCGAACATTCGGTCGCGATCAGGGTCACGACCATGGCCGCGCCATCATTGGTGGCCCCGGTATAAATGGCGGTCGTGCCCTGGACGACAGGCTGAGGATTGCTCGCCCGCTGTTCGTCGCGATCGACGCCGGTGAAAATCATGGCATCCGGGGTGATCGCCACGCTCCAGAAGGGCTCGGTCCCGACCGCGCCCAACGGTTGGTTCAGATCTATCCCGCCGAGGCTTACCGGGGTCGGAGCCTCCGCCGGGGACCTCGTCTTTTCGGTCGTGCCCTGCGAACAGGACGACGCCATCAGCGTGAGAGGAACAATGAGGAGCAGGGGTCGCATAGAACGGTCCTTCCAAGACATGCGCATCGTCGCCACGTCCACTGCGGGGGTCAAGGCTGCACAGGCCAGGCCGGTCGCCATAACTCGCGGCGGCGCCTAGAGTCCCGGCATGGCGATTCGCAGCGACAGGACGGGAACGGAGACGGGCGGCGTGCTGGAATTCTTCGCCGGAGGCGGTCTGGCCGGGATTGGCCTGGCTTACGCCGGTTTTCACACCCTGTTCGCCAATGATATCGACCCGGCCAAGATGCGGTCGTTCCGCGCCAACCATCCCCACACACCCGTTCACGAGGGCGACATCTGGGACCTGACGCCTGGGGCCCTGCCGGGCGTGCCCGACCTGTGCTGGGCGTCGTCACCCTGTCAGGACGTCAGTCTGGCCGGAGCGCGGGGCGGCCTTGAGGCGCGCCGGTCGGGAGCTTTCTGGGGCTTCTGGCGGCTGATGCAGGGACTCGCCGCTGAAGGCCGGGCTCCCCAGGTCGTCGTCATTGAGAACGTGGTCGGTTTGCTGACCTCGGCCAAGGGCCGGGATTTCGCCGCCGTCTGCGCGGCGCTGGTCGAGGGCGGCTACCGCGTTGGAGCGCTGGAGATGGATGCAGGCCTGTGGCTGCCGCAGTCGCGACCGCGCCTGTTCATCGTCGGACTAAAGGACGCCGAAAATCTTGAAGCGGGTCGTCTCGAGGCGCAAACCCCAGGCGGCGCCTTTCACTCGCCTCGACTAATCGCCGCCCACGCGCGCCTCCCTGAGGAGGTCAAGGCGAACTGGGCCTGGTGGTCCGTACCCGCGCCGCCGCGCCGCAACCTGGACCTTGCCGCACTACTGGAGCCGGATGCCACCGTCGACTGGTTCGACGCGCCTCAGACCGAGACCCTGCTGGCCCTCGCCAATCCACTGCACAGGGCTAGGCTCGAGGCGGCGCTGGCCTCGGGCGAACGCCGGGTCGCCGCCGCCTTCCGCAGGGTGCGGACCGAGAACGGGGCCAAGATCCAGAGACTGGAACTCCGGCTTGATGGGCTGGCGGGATGTCTACGGACCCCATCTGGCGGTTCGTCGCGTCAGTATGTTCTGGTTTGTGACGGCGGCACGATCCGCGCCCGACGAATGACCGGGCGGGAAACGGCGCGGCTGATGGGGCTGGACGAGACCTATCGCCTGCCGTCCAGTGAAAACGCCGCGCTGAAGCTGATGGGAGACGCCGTGGCCGTGCCGGTCGTCAGGGCCCTGGCGCAGGGTCTGCTGGCCCCGGCGTTGAAAATGAGATCGACCATCGCAGCTTGATCAGTAGATCAGGTCGTCATCCTTACTCTCGCCGTGAGTTTCACGACCCGGATCGAGGCTGTTGTCGACGCGATCATCCCAGCCTTCCCGATCCGAGCGAAAGGCCAGGCCCATCAGGACCCAGCTAATGCCCACCGTGCCTAGGATGCCGAGGCCCATGGCGATCCATCCGTGGATCGTCAGGGCGCCGCCGCCGATCAGCTTCCAGAATCCGGCCAGTCCCACGGTGCTGACAGCCGCGATCCCGCAGGCGAGGGTGAAAGATGACAGAAGGCGAAGAACGCGGCTGGCCATGGCGTCTTCTACCACGCGCAGCCTGCGCAATCGCGCGGCGTTTGGCACGCGCCGCAGAAGGGTCAGGAAACGGAACTTCTTGGACGGGCTGAGTAGCAAGACGTTCAGCATCGCGGCAATGGTCTAGCGATCTGTTGGCAGCATACGGGCGTTGCCTTGAAGCCACGAGCTGTGACATCGAAGGCACTTTCAGTGTTGAGGACGGACCTTCAGTTGTGCGGAACGGCTCAGCTGGATGTCTTTGGTTATACACTGTTCGAGTTACCGACGAGAAACCCCGCTCTACCGGGAACACAGGCCAGCCTCGCCGCCATTAACCGTTTGTAGCGGGCTGCTTCCCATTATGACACCAGCAGGTTATAGGGCTTGTCTCGCGACTGCCGGAGATCCCGGCCGCGATCCTTGCCTGCCCGTTGCTTGGCGCCGACTGGCGTCGTCTTTTTCTGGGGACCGATGGCTCAGTTCGACCCACGCCGCCAACCGACGCGTTTCGCGCCGCATCTTCTGACCGCCGCTGCTGCGCTGTCGGTGGCCATGCTGGCCGGTCGTGTCTATCAACCCGCTCAAGCGGCGGAAGTTCCCGAACTGACTTTGCAACAGGTCTCGGCCCTCGAAGCCCGCGCCTTCGCCACCGCCGGCGCCCCGGCCGGTCTTACCGCTCCCGAAGCCGTCGACGTTCAGATCCGCAAGGGCGAGACCTTCGAACAGGCTGTGCGCCGCACGGGTATCGGCGAGGCCGATGCCCACGCCGTGGCCGAAACCATTTCCAACGCCTTCGATCTGGCAGACCTGCGCGCCGGATTGAAGTTCGAGACCGCGATCTCCAAGCCGCGTGGCGGCCTCGGCGACGCCCGGCTGATCGGCCTGACGATGCGCACCGGCCCGGCCAGCCAGCTGACCGTGTCGCGCAGCTTTGACGGCGCCTTGCGCCTGCGCGCTCTCGACGAGAAGGTCACCCACGAGATCGTCGTCGCACAAGGCGCGGTGAACTCGTCGCTCGCCTCCTCGGCCGGAGCCTTCGGGGCCACCGCCGCCATCATCCGCCGCGCCACCCAGGTGTTCGCCGG
Source organism: Brevundimonas sp. (assembly GCA_036387575.1). Lineage (GTDB taxonomy): Bacteria > Pseudomonadota > Alphaproteobacteria > Caulobacterales > Caulobacteraceae > Brevundimonas. The sequence continues at coordinate 9,249 of DASVTM010000383.1, read as the reverse complement.
CAAGGTCGACATGCGCAATGACGTGCGCGGCGCCGATCAATTCACCCTCGTGTTCGACCGTTCGGTCACCGAACAGGGCCGCACGGTCTCGACCGGCGATCTGATGTACGCCGAGATCAAGGGCCAGGCCTTCTATCGCTTCCAGCCTGCCGGCGCCCGCGACGCCGCCTATTTCGACGCCAGCGGCAAAAACCTGCGCACCACTGCGATGCGCGCGCCGCTCGCCAGCTTCCGCCGCGTCAGCTCAGGCTTCGGTGTTCGCGTCCACCCGCTGTCCGGCTTCCGCAAGATGCACCAGGGCATGGACTATGCCGCCACGACGGGCACGCCGGTCGTAGCTCCCTCCGACGGCGTGGTGGTGGAGGCTCGTCGCTGGGGCGGTTACGGCAACTGGCTGCGCATCCGCCACGCTAACGGCCTCGAAACCGGCTATGGGCACCTGTCGCGCTACGCCTCCGGCATGCGCGCCGGGCAGCGGGTTCGTCAGGGCCAGATCGTGGCCTATGTCGGCTCGACCGGAGCGTCGACCGGTCCGCACCTGCACTATGAAATCTGGCGCGGCGGTCAGCGGATCAATCCGGCCGGCATCCGCACCTCCGAAGGCACCATCCTCGCCGGCGCCGACCTGACCGCCTTCCGTGCCGCCAAGTCGCGCATCGACCGCATCATCGCCCAGGGCGGCGAAAGCAAGCCCGCAACGATGCAGGCCCAGGTCACCGGCCTGCGTCCCGCTCAGGGGTAGGCGCTCCGCTTCAGCGGTTCTTCAGAACGAAAAACGGCGGCTCGATCGAGCCGCCGTTTTGCTGTGTGCGATCGCTGACCCGGCAGGGACGCATGCGGCTCGCGCTCAAGCAACGAGCCGCCGCGCGGCGAGCGGTAGCGCTCTACGCCTAATGCCTGAAAACCCGCACACCGGTGAAGGCCATGGCAATGCCTTGCTCGTCTGCGGCCGCGATGACCTCGGCGTCTCGCATCGAACCCCCGGGCTGGATGACTGCAGTCGCGCCCGCTGCAACCGCTTCGAGCAAGCCGTCAGCGAACGGGAAGAAGGCCTCCGAGGCGCAGGCGGACCCTTGGGCCAGCGAATGGGCCAGACCTTTCGCCTCGCCGGCTTCCTTGGCGCGGATGGCGGCGATGCGGGCCGAGTCGCGACGGTTCATCTGGCCGGCGCCGATGCCCGCTGTCTGGCCGTCCTTGGCATAGACGATGGCGTTGGACTTGACGTGTTTGGCGATGGTGAAGGCGAACAGCATGTCCTGGATTTCCGTCGGCGTCGGCTGGCGGCGCGTGACGATCTTCAGGTCGGCGGCGGTAATGCGCGAGCGGTCGCGCGACTGGACGAGGAAGCCGCCAGCAACCGAGCGGAAGACTTCGCCGGGGCCCACCGGATCGGGCAGGCCGTCGGTAATCAGCAGGCGCAGGTTCTTCTTGGCAGCGAAGATGGCTTTCGCTTCTTCGTCGGCGCCCGGGGCGATGACCACTTCGGTGAAGATTTCGGTGATGGCGCGCGCGTCGGCGCCGTTCAGTGGACGGTTGACGGCGATGACGCCCCCGAAGGCCGAGACGGCGTCGCATTCCAGCGCTCGGGCATAGGCCTCGGACAGATCCTTGCCGACGGCGGCGCCGCAGGGGTTGGCGTGTTTGACGATGACGCAGGCCGGGGCCTCGAACTCGGCCACCAGCTCATAAGCGGCGTCGGCGTCGGCGATGTTGTTGTAGCCGAGTTCCTTGCCCTGAATCTGCTGGGCATAGGCGACGCCCGGGCGCGCTTCACCGGTGCGGTAGAAGGCGCCGGTCTGGTGCGGGTTCTCGCCGTAGCGCAGCGTCTGGGCCAGCGATCCGGCGATGGATTTGCGGGCCGGGGCGACATCTTCAAGCTGACCCGCGAACCAGCCGGACACGGCGGCGTCATAGGCGGCGGTGCGGGCTAAGGCGCGGGCCGCGAGACGCGTGCGCAGGGCCAGGTCAGTCGCGCCGTCAGCCTTTAGCGCCTCGACGATCAGGCCGATGGACTCGGCGTCCACCGCCACGGCGACGTAGCCGTGATTCTTGGAGCCCGAACGGATCATGGCCGGGCCGCCGATGTCGATGTTCTCGATCACGGCGTCGAACGCGGCTCCCGAGGCGACGGTTGACTCGAACGGATAGAGGTCGATCCAGACGATATCGATCGGACCAATGCCGTGTTCATCCATCGCCGCCTTGTGGTCGGCGGCGTCACGCACGCCCAGCAGGCCGCCGTGGACCACGGGGTGCAGGGTCTTGACCCGGCCGTCCATCATCTCGGGGAAGCCGGTCAGATCGGCGACGTCCTTGACCGGCAGGCCGAAGCCCGCGATCGCCGCACGCGTTCCGCCGGTCGAGATCAGTTCGACACCTACCTCATGCATTGCCCGTGCAGCGCCTTCGAGCCCGGCCTTGTCGGACAGCGAGATCAGCGCGCGAACGGGCTTCACCCGGTCGGGTGCGGGCGGGAAATCGGGAGCTGCAGGCATGGGAGTGATCCGGGTCGGGGGAGCGATGCGCGGGCATCTACCACGGGGAAGGACGGGGTTCACCTCCCATGCAGTAGCAAAGGAACAGCGGTGCCGATCGCCTTAGGTTTTCGTCTCGACTGCGTCTTGCGCGATATAGGTCGCCTTGCGTCCGACGGCCTCTTTCCACTGGTCCTCTTCCGGCCAAGAACCGTGGATGCCCGTCCACTGCGCAGTCAGATGCTGCACCGGCGTCAGAATACGCCCGCCGAGGGTCACTGTGCAGGAGATGCTCAGGATCCGCGACTTGAGCGCCACGCGAAGCTCTTCATCGCCCACAAGGGTCAGCCAAGGTTCGAGGAAATCCCGCCGGGTGCTGAACACAGCCCGCGCCTTCTGAACCGTCTCACCATTCACGACCAGCCGTTCCTGAGCGAGGCCGAGCCAGCTGAACGCATTATCCACCACAATTCTGGCGTTGCCTTCATCAAAAACCCAGCGCTGCCCGATCAGCCGGGCCACCCCTAGACCGGATCGCCCGCGGCGCCCGCTGGGCTGAGCTTCCAGCGGATGCGGGTCTCGGCATCGGTGCGGGCGGAGCCGCGGACGACGATCTGGAGCGAGCGGCGGGTCAGGCCCTCATCGATGTGGACGCTCGGCTCGATAGCCACGTCGGGACCATCGGTGCGGAACCACCAGCCACGCCCGGAGTGACCGCGCAGCAGGATTGAGCGGCGGTCGCGGGCCAGTGAGGCCTGAACACCGGGCTCGAGATGGAAGCGCACCGCATACGGCGCCGCGATGGCCCGCACTTCTTCTTCGTGTCCAGGCGCGGGATGTAGCCGTTCCTCGGCGCGAAGTTCGTCCAGACGCTGATCAAGATAAAGGCGGCGCTGGTGTAGCAGGCCGAAAGGCACCGCCCAGCCGTCATGCTCCAGCTCCAGCCAGACGGCGCCTTCGGCCTCGCGGTGTTCGCACGAGACATGGATCGGGCGGCCGATCATGCGCGGTCCGAGCAACTCGCCCTTCCAGCCCCCGAGCGGATCGCCGAGCGACTGTTCGCCCAATGTCAGGGTGGTGTGGGCCGGGGTCAGGCGCAGGCCCTGACGATCTGCGGCGCGGGGCGTCCAGCCACAGCCGGTGATCAGCCGATCCTTGCCGCAGCAGATTTCCAGCGCCAACGGCTGGGCGCAGGCAGCCTCGCCCCAAGCCCCGTGGGCCAAAGTGGCCGTGTCAGCGACGACGGTGAGCAGCGCCCCGTGAATGCGGCGCAGCCCCCCCACGGCCCCGCCCATCGGCGCCGTCGAAGCGGGAGTCTGGGTCCAGTCGTCATGGGCGCGAGCCGCTGCGACCAGATCAGCCTTGGAAGGTCCTCCGCCCTGAAAGCTGGTCAGGCGACCGTCGGGCAGTGTCAGGACGCGCATCGCGCTGGTCAGCCGCTGGATCGCGCCGCCCGCCGCCTCAGGCAGGGGTTCGCTGAGCTGGGAGAGGGCGTCATCCAACGTCAGCAGGTCGAGCAGCAGGGCCAGCCCCGCCTCTGGATTTCGCGAGGCGTGGCCGCCGTCACCCAGAACCGTGGCCCGAAGCGCAGCCGGAAGACGAGACAATGCTGCCCTGCGAAGAGACGTGCCGGGAGGACCCGCCAGCACGCAACCGGCCAGTGCAGCGGCGATCAGACGCTCGGCCTTGCCCGCCAGCCCGCCGGGAGGGCGCAACAGTTGTCGGCCCTGTCGGCCCAGAAGATCGCAAAGTCTCAGCCGCTCGGCCTCGGTGGCGACGCCGCCCATGCGGCGGGCGGCGCACGACAGGTTGAACACCCGCCGCGCCAGAATCCCGGGGTCCCAGGCAAAGGGCGACCAGCGGGTGAAATGATCGGCCCACGTCAGGGTCAAACGCAGGGCTTCGCGCGCGCCCCGGTCGCCCTGCTGCATCAGACCGGGCATCCAGGCGAAGGCGTGCAGGTCGACAGCAAAGCCGCGCGAGGGGCTGGGGCGATCCCACGGGTCCTCGGGTGCTGCGACCTCCATGCTGACGCCCGCCAAGGTAAAACGGCCGTCCAGGACCGCCTTGCCAGCCGCAGTATCGGCGGGACGCATGTCACGTGGTGTCGCGGCGAGAGCCGTGGCCTTGCCGCCGGACAGCGCGCCGGCGAGCGTGAGGCTGTAACCGGGCAGACCGTAGAGCTCGATCCACATCTGGCGCGTCAGCAAGCGACCGGCGATCGCGGGCCACAGGGTTGGACCGGTATGGGCGCCGGCGGAACGAACCGGCGTACGGACAGGCGCGCCCTTCAGACCGGGAATGGCGCCCGGTGCGGGGCCGTCGGCCTCGCTGGCCCGGGGGGCAAAGGGGCTGAGGGGATTCACGTTGATTTCAACGCCGCGATATTAGCGGCATAGGCGCTCGGTCCGCCCTTGAACACCGCGGTGCCCGCGACCAACGCGTCAGCGCCAGCAGAGACGCAGGCGCCGGCGTTCGCCGCTGTCACCCCGCCATCGACCTGCAGGTGGGCGGGGGACCCCGCAGCGTCGAGCAACGCTCGGGTGCGCTCGATCTTTCTCAGGGATGCGTCAATGAAGGACTGGCCGCCAAAGCCTGGATTGACCGACATGATCAACACCAGATCGACCAGATCGATGACGTCCTCGAGCACGCTCAGCGATGTCCCTGGATTAAGCACCACCCCGGCCTTGGCGCCCAGCTGGCGGATGCGCCCGAGGGTGCGGTGCAGGTGCGGTCCGCTTTCCGGGTGGACAGTCAGGATATCGGCCCCGGCGTTACGATAGGCTTCAAGCCACGGATCGACCGGCGCGACCATCAAATGCACGTCGAACGGCAGGGAGGTATGCGGCCGCAGCGCCTTCACCACATCGGGCCCGAGAGTGATGTTAGGCACGAAATGCCCGTCCATGACGTCGACATGGACCCAGTCGGCGCCCGCCGCCTCGATGGCGGCGACCTCCGCACCAAGTTGCGCGAAATCGCTGGCGAGGATCGACGGACAGATCAGAGGGGCGGCCATCCGCACGGGATAAGGCGGGTCGCGTCGGGGAGCAAGGCTCCCGAGGTTCAGACCCGTTCCAGCTTCGCGGCGAAGAAGCCGTCGAGGCCGCCCTTTTCCGCCCACATGGAGGGCAGGATGCGGAGCCAGCCTTCGGTCGTCAGGGCTTCTTCTGGCGCGCCGACGGCGACCGGGTCGGCTTTCACGGTGCGGAAGGCGGGGTTGCGGCGAAGGAAGGCGATGATCTGGGTCTCGCCCTCTTCGCGTTCCAGCGAGCAGACGCAGTAGACCATGCGACCGCCCGGCCCGACACGTTCGGCCGCGGCGTCGAGAAGCCGGTGCTGGACGTCGGCCAGCTTGGCGACCTCGGCGGGCTTGGTGGCGCGCAGGGCTTCGGGGTTGCGGCGGAAGGTGCCGGTCGCGGTGCACGGCGCGTCGAGCAGGACGGCGTCGAAGGTGCGGCTGTCGAGCCACTCTTCGGCTGGCATGACGGCGATGGCGGCTTCCAAACCTGTGCGGGCAAGGTTCTGGCGCAGGCGGTTCAAGCGGGCGTCGGAGCGGTCGAGCGCCTGAACGGTGGCGCCGGTCGCGGCGATCTGCAGCGTCTTGCCGCCGGGGGCGGCGCACATGTCGAGCGCGGTTTCACCGGCCTTGGGGTCCAGCAGGCGGACGGGGACCGCAGCGGCGGCGTCCTGCACCCACCACGAGCCGTCCTCGAAGCCAGGCCAGCTGGCCACGTCGCCGCGCTTGCCGGTACGGACCGAACCGCCGGGAAGGACTTCACCCTCGACGGCTTCGGCCAACGCTGCGGCGTCCTGACCGGGCTTGAGGCTCAGGTCGGTTGCGGGCTCTTCACGGGCTGCGAGGGCCAGACCGGCCAGAGCGGCCTCGCCGTATGTCTGTTTCCAGCGGGCGGCGATCCAGTCGGGCAGGTTGCTCTCGGCCGTGGTCAGGCCGGGACCTTCACGCTCGATGCCGCGCAGGACGGCGTTGACGAGGTTCTTGTAGGGCCGCGTCTTGGGATCCCGCTCGGCCAGCTTGACCGCCGTGGAAACCGCTGCGAACGCCGGGGTTTCCAGCACCAGCGTCTGGGCCAGCGAAATGCGCATAAGGGTGCGGACGGCCTCGGGCGGGCGCTTCTGCAGCTTGCGGTCGAGGATCTGGTCGATCTCGCCCAGACGGCGCAGGGCCGCCATGGCGACGGCGCGGGCGAAGGCGCGGTCGGGGCCGGGCAAGGCCGTCACGGTCGGAAGCGCCAGCGCCTCGTCGAGACCGCCGCGCCGGATCAGGGCGGCGTTGAGCAGGACGCCGGCTGCGACGCGCGCCTCGACGCCGATGTCGACCGAGTCGTCGTTGGGGTTCTCGACCTGCGGCTTGGGCTCGCGACGGGGGCCGCGCGCCTTGTCGGCGAGGCGACGACCGCGCGCACCGGAATCCTTGCCCTTGGGCGTGCCGCCGCTCAAACCGAAACCATCATACTGAAACCTGTGTGCCGAGTTCCACCACGCGTCCGGGCGGAATGTGGAAGAAGTCGGTGGGGTTGGCCGCGTTGCGCATCAGGAAGATGTACAGCTTGTCCTGCCACAAGGGCATGCCCTGACTGGCCGACGGGATGACCGAGCGCCGGCCGAGGAAGAAGCTGGTCGACATGATGTCGAACTTCAGACCCTGCTTGCGGCACAGGCCCAGGGCGCGCGGAACGACCGGGCTTTCCATGAAGCCGTAGCTCAGCGTGATCTTCTTGAAGTCGTCGTTGATGGGCTCCATCAGCACGCGCTCCGAGTCCGGCACGCGGGGCCGGTCGGTGGTGCGCACGGTCAGGATGATGTTCTTCTCGTGCAGCACCTTGTTGTGCTTGAGATTGTGCATCAAGGCGACCGGCGCAACGTCCGGATCGCTGGTCAGGAAGATGGCGGTGCCGGGCGAACGGTGCGGCGGGCGGGCCCGCAGCATCTCGATCAGGTCGGTCAGCGGCAGGCTGTCCTTCTTGGCCTTGGCCGTCAGGATCTGCGAGCCCCGCGTCCAGGTCCACATGATGAGGATCAGCACGGCGCCAAGCACCAGCGGCAGCCAGGCGCCGTCGGGGATCTTGAGCAGGTTAGAGGTCAGGAAGACGGCGTCGATGAAACCGAACGGAATCAGACAGGCGAGTACAGCCCAGATCGGCCAGCCCCATTTCCGCGTGATCACGGGGAAGCTCATCAAGGTGTTGATCAGCATCACCCCGGTGACGGCGACGCCATAGGCCGCAGTCAGGTTATGCGAGCTCTGGAACACGACCAGAAGTGTCAGAACCCCGACCATCAGGAAGGTGTTCACGGCGGGCACGAAGATCTGGCCGGCCTGGGTCTCCGAAGTAAAGCGGATGTCGATGCGTGGCAGCAGACCCAGCTGGACCGCCTGTTGCGTGACCGAGAAGGCGCCGGTGATGACCGCCTGCGAGGCGATGACCGTGGCGACCGTGGCCAGAGCCAGCATCGGCCAGTAGGCCGCAGTCGGCACCATGGCCCAGAACGGGTTATCCGCCGCGCCCGGATGCGACAGGATCATCGCCCCCTGACCCAGATAGTTGAGGGTCAGGCAGGGCAGGACGAAGCACAGCCAGCCGGCGCGGATCGGAGCCTTACCGAAATGGCCCATGTCGGCATAGAGGGCCTCGGCGCCCGTCACGGCCAGAAAAACCGAGCCGAGGATGATGAAGCCGAGGAAGCCGTCGTCGAGCAGCAGCATCACGCCGTAGTGGGGCGACAGGGCGCGCAGGATCGAGACGTCGTCGAAGATGTGGATCAGGCCCAGCACACCAAGGCTGAGGAACCAGACAGCGGTGATTGGGCCGTAGAATTTGGCCAGACCCGCCGTGCCGCGCGACTGCACCATGAACAGGCCGACCAGAATAGCGGCTGCGATCGGTACGATGAAGGCGTCGAGCGAGGTCCCGACTCCCGGTGCGTCTTTCACGCCCTCGATCGCCGACAGGACCGAGATGGCTGGCGTGATGATGCCGTCGCCGTAGAACAGCGCCGCGCCACAGACACCGAGGATGAAGACCCAGGCGCTGCGTCGGCCCATGGCGTGCTGGGCCAGAGCCATCAGGGCAAGCGTTCCGCCCTCGCCCTTGTTGTCGGCGCGCATCAGGAAAATGACGTACTTGAACGTCACGACGATCATCAGGGCCCAGAAGGCCAGCGAGACGACGCCAACGACCGCCAGATCGCCGCCGACACCGGACTGGGCATGGGCGATGGCTTCGCGCAGGGCGTAGAGAGGGCTGGTGCCGATGTCGCCGAACACGACGCCGATGGCGCCGATGGTCAGGCCCCAGAATCCGGCCTTGGCGTGTGAGCTGTGTTTGTCGGCGACCGGCGCGGGCGCGCCATCGGCCGTCGCGGGCGACGAAAGCGGGGGAGCGCAGTCGTCGCGGGGAGCATCCCCAGCCATGAATATCCTCCGGGCCGCGCATGCCGCGCGCCCATCAAAGCGGAGCGCCTGTAGGCTCATTCCGAGGAAGGTTCAATCGTGCCGCTCGTAATTGGTTGCTGACCGGATTTTGCCCGGCGAGGCTGGATTTGTGAATCCGGTCACGCCGCACTACCTTAAAGGCTGGAAACCCGCACCATGTCCGACAGCCAACGCTTTCCCGTCGCCGCCCACACCCTGGCCTATCTGGCTCACAAGGGCGCGTTCGACGTCGCGCGCGCGGCGCCCAGCGCCGTGCTGGCGGCGTCGGTGCCGACCAATCCTGTCGTGGTGCGCCGGGTCACGGCGCTGTTGGCC
>DASVTM010000382.1:0-5870 GCA_036387575.1 Brevundimonas sp. | reverse complement strand
GTCGCCGTTGGCATAGGGCGGGCCGTCATGCAGGACATACAGCGGCGCGTTCTGCTTCTGACGCTCGGTGCGCAGGGTCGCATAGAGGTCGCCCCACTGCTCGATGATCGCAGGCTCTTTCTGTGGCAGACCGCCCCGCATGGGGAACGGCGTCTCCGGCAGGAAGACGGTCTCGCGATAGTCGCGGGCGGTGGGAACGGCGGAGTCTGCAGAAGTATCGGTCACATCGGACATGGTGCGTCTCGGTTCAGGCAAGAGGACGGTATCGGTAGCTTCAGACCCGACGAGCGCGTGGGGACATATCCCCGTCGGCGCTACGCCGGGCGGCTAATCCGGGCCGGAATGTTCAGGCGGACGTCCATGATGGGCGGTGTAACAGGTGACAGCGGATGGGAAAAGCGTAGCGTGCTGTTCAAGAGCGTCGATCTGGCGGCCCTGTAAGCTTTGGGGGATTTCATGCGTATCCAAGCCATCCTGATCGCCAGCGCGGTCGCCCTGCTCGCAGCCTGTTCCGGTGAGGACAAGGTGAAGACCGCGACGCCCGAAGCGCCCGCCGCCGCTGCCTTACCGCCGGGACGCCCCGCCATCTACGCCGCCGCCGCTGAAGGTCCGGAGCCGTTCGTGCGCGCCCTTTATGCCGTCTTTGTCGCAGGCGGCCCCAAGGATACGCCGCCCGCACCGGGTCAGGACCCGATCTATTCGCGCATGCTGAACGCCACCATCGGCGCCGACGTCCGGGTGGCCAAGGGCGAAGTCCCGACGCTGAACTACGACCCGATCTGCGGCTGCCAGGATCAGGGCGTTTTCACGCTGGATTCGCTGGCAATCACACAGGCTGGGCCGAGGGCCGCCGACGCCGCCGTCGTCTTCACCAATGCAGGTGAAACCACCCGCCAGACGCTGAAACTGGTCATGGAAGGCCCGAACTGGCGGGTCGACGACGTCGTCGACGCCGAAGGCAAATCGCTCGCCAAGACCATGCTGGAAGTCATCACCGCTGCGGGCGGCTAGACGGCACGCTTGCCGCCACGACTGATCGGCAGCGCTAAAAGGCGGCCGAACCCGACTGATGAAGTATCGCCTTCGCCGCCTCGGCGTCTGCATCGATCTGGACCTTGAGGGCGCCAAGGCCGTCGAAATTCAGCTCGCCGCGCAGGCGGGCTACCAGTTCCGTTTCGACTGTCTGGCCATAGAGATCGCCGGAAAAGTCGAACAGCCAAACCTCGAGCAGCGGGGTTTCGATCTCGAACATCGGGCGGACGCCGAGGTTGGCGACGCCGTCGATGACGCGCCCATCCGGCAGCCGCGTGCGCGTCGCATAGACCCCGTAAGCCGGGCGCATATAGTCTCCCAGCGCGACGTTGGCCGTCGGCACGCCGATGGTGCGGCCGCGTTTTTCGCCGTGGATGACCTCGCCGGCGATGGCGAAAGGGCGGCTCAGGATCGCTGCCGCACGGTCCATGTCGCCGGCCTTGAGCGCCTCACGCACCGCGCTGGATGACAGCTTCAGCCCATGCGGATCGTCGATCCGGTCGGTGGCCGAGACAGTGAAGCCGAGCGTCTCGCCATAGCCCCTCAAGGCCTCGGGCGATCCGGTCCGCCCCCGTCCGAAAGTGAAGTCGAAGCCGACTGCCGCATGACGAATGCCCAGACCGTCGGCCAGCACGCGCCGTGCGAACTCAGCGTCGCTCATCGCCGCCATCTCGGCATCGAAGGGCAGCAGGTACAACCCCATCACGCCCAGCGGCTCGAGCGCCTGCGCCATCTGAGCGGACGTCATCAGCCGGAAGGGTGCGGCGTCCGGCTGGAACCAGCGTCGGGGATGGGGGTCGAAGCTGACGACGGCCAGAGGTGCGCCGATCCGGTCAGCGACCTCGCGGGCATCGGCGATCACTGCCTGATGCCCGCGATGGACGCCGTCGAAGGCGCCTATGGCGGTCGCCGCGCCCTTTGCCGTTTCAGGCAAGTCGCGCCAGCCTCGAATGACCTCGATGGCCATGGGTGGAATCAGCCCTTAGCGGGGCGACGCCGACGCGGCACCCGGACGGTGGCCTCGCCGTCCATGATCGGTTCGTCGTTGACGTAGCCTTCGCAGCGCAGGGTCACGCGGGCCGAGACCTCGTCCACGGCGGCGACTGTGATGCGGGCGATGACCACGTCGCCGATCCGCACCGGCTTATGGAAGGCCAGGGTCTGCGTCAGATAGATCGCCCCGGCGCCCGGCAGGATGGTGCCGACCACTGCGGAGCCGAAAGACGCGGACAGCAGACCGTGTGCGATCCGCCCGCGATAGGCGGTCTTGGAGGCGAACGCCTCGTCCATGTGCACGGGATTGAAGTCGTCCGAAGCTTCGGCGAACTGCATGATGCGGGCTTCGGTGACGGTGACGGCCTTTTCGGCCGTCATGCCCACATGAAGTTCATCGAGGATATAGCCCCCCGAAGGATGCTGCTGAACCAGTTCGACCATCGGAGGGTGTTAGCGCCGGTGTGGCGATTTGGCGAGGCCGAACCTTTACCAGACCAGATCAAGCGCCGCATAACGCGCATAGGTGGCCTCAGCCTTGAGCAGATCGGCCGCTCTTGCAGAGTCCAGCTTGCCATCGTCGCCCCGAGCAGCGTCGCCGTGGATCCCTTGCGCGATGAACAGGCAATCGAGCGCCTGCTCGTTGGCGCCCATGACGTCGGTGACCACGCCGTCGCCGATGCACAGCACCCGCGAGCGATCGACAGGACGGCCCAGATGCTGTTCCGCCTCGGCCAGAGCGAGGGCGTAGATCGGACCGTAGGGCTTGCCCGCCATGGTCACGCGACCGCCCATTGACTCATACAGGTCGGCCAGCGAGCCGCCGCAGTAGATGATCTTGTCGCCGCGCTGGACCACCCGGTCGGGATTGGCGCAGATCATCTCGAGGTCGCGCGCCGCCGCAGGCGTCAGGCGCTCACGATAATCCTCAGGTGTCTCGGCCTCGTCATCGATCAGGCCGGTCACCGACAGGAAGGCCGCATCCTCAGCGCCCTCGGCCCGTTCGAGCCCAAGACCTTCATACAATGGTTCGTCGCGGTCGGGGCCGATGATCCAGGCAGGCCCCGGCCTGCGCTTGGTGAGCTCCGCGCGTGTCGCGTCGCCAGACGTGACAATGGCCTTCCAGCTATCGCGCGACACGCCCAGCGCATCCAATTGTTCTACCACGCCCGGCGCGGGACGCGGGGAGTTGGAGATCAGGACGACCGTACCGCCCGCGCTGTTGAACCGGACCAGCGCATCACAGGCGTCCGGCCAGCTTTCCCGACCGTTGTGTATCACCCCCCAGATGTCGCACAGCAGGACATCATAATCAGAGGCGACGGTGGACAGGCCGGTAAGTGCGTGAGGCTGGATCATGCCGCCCCTTACCGCGCGAGGCGCGACGGGTGAAGACGGGAAGTCTATCGTCCGGCGATCAGTTCGACGCGGATGGTCTCACCGGTCATGGCCTTGGCGGTCCAACGTGTGCCGAGACCGCCGGGCACGATCCGAGTGCAGAATGACCCCGGCAAGGGAATGGGCCGCCTCTGACTGAAACAGACCTGGCCGTCTCGCACCCGCCATGTTCCGCTGCTCAGGCCGCCGCGTCGTCCCCGCCCCTCGAACCGGCCGCCGGGCTGGAGCCACATCCGAGCCGTGCGGCCATCAGGATAGGTGGACAGCAACGTATTGCCGAACGCCGGCGCCAGATCAGCCTCGCCGGGCGGAGCCACCGGGTGTGTAGAATGGGTCTGCGCCAGAAGCATCAGGCTGAACATCGTCGTCGCAAGCATACAATAGTCCCTCAATAGAAGCGATAATCGCTCCGATTGCGGACGATTTCAACCGATCCAATCACTCCGAGCGAAACTGCAACTCCGCCAGCCGGGCATAGAGGCCGCCCTTGGCCACCAGTTCGGTATGGGTGCCCTCTTCCGCAACGCGACCGTCTTCCATGACGACGATACGGTCGGCGCGAAGCACAGTCGCCAGACGGTGGGCGATGACGATGGTCGTCCGGCTTTCCATCGCCTGATCGAGGGCGATCTGCACCAGACGCTCGCTCTCGGCGTCGAGCGCGCTGGTTGCCTCATCCAACAAAAGGATCGGCGCATCGCGGACCAGGGCACGGGCTATGGCGATCCGCTGGCGCTGCCCCCCGGACAGGCTCTTGCCGCGTTCGCCCAACGGCGTCGCGAACCCTTCGGGCAGTGCGTCGATGAAGGTCAGAGCCTGAGCCTCCCCCGCCACCGTCCGCGCTTCTTCTTCGGTCGCGTCTTCGCGCCCGAAGCGAATGTTCTCCAGTGCAGAGCCGGAGAACAGCGGAGTCTCCTGCGACACCCATGCGAATCGGGCGCGAACGTCGGTCGGATCGGCCGCGCGCACGTCCACACCATCCACCGACACCAGACCGGACTGCGGATCGTAGAAGCGCAGCAACAGGCGAAACACGGTTGACTTGCCTGCGCCCGAGGGGCCCACCAGAGCCACGGTCTCTCCCGGACGAACGGTCAGGGAGAAGCCCTTCAGCGCGGGCAGGTCGGGCCTGCCCGGATAGGCGAAGTCCACGGCCGACATCGACACCTCGCCGCGCGGCGGCGACGGTAAGGCGATCGGCACGGTGGGAGCGGCAATGCTCGCCTCCGCCCGTATCAGTTCGTCGATCCGTTCCATGGCGCCTGCCGCCTTCTGGACGTCGCCCCAGCTTTCGCCGAGCGCCCCGACGGCGCCGGCGACGAACACGGACAGCAGCACGAACTGCAGCAACGCCCCGGGCGACATTGCGCCCCGGATCACGTCCTGCGCCCCAAGCCACAGAACCAGCGTGACACCGCCGAACATCACCACGATGACGATCGCGGTCATGAAGGCGCGCGCCTTCATGCGGATGAGCGAGACTCCGAACGCAGATTCTACCGCCGCTCCGAACCGGGCGATGGCGCTGTTTACCCGTCCGAATGCCTGCACGGTCTCAATGGCGTCAACGCTCTCGCCCGCAAAGCCGACGGCGTTGGCGAATTGGTCTTGGGATCGGACGGTCAGCTTCCTGACTTGCCGTCCGAACAGGAACACCGGCCCCAGCAGCACCGGCGCGATCAAAAGCACCAGTCCCGTCAGCTTGGGGCTGACGATGAACAGCATGCCGATCCCGCCCAGCAGTGTGAGGAAATTCCTCAGTGCGAACGAAACCGACGTCGTCAGCAAGGTTTCGACCAGCGCGATGTCGGTCGTCAGGCGACTCAGCACCTCGCCCGTGCGCATCTTTGCGTAGAACGACGGATCCAGCGTCAGGATGCGGCCGAACAGCGCCGTACGCATGTCGGCGATCACCCGCTCACCGGTCTTGGTGACGTAAAAATAGCGTATCGCCGTCGCCGCTCCGAGGAAAAGGGCGTTGGCGCCCAGCAGCAGGAACCAGCGATTGATGTGCGCTCCCTGCCCGGCAAAGCCCTGATCGATCGCACCACGGGCCGTCGCGGTCAGGCCCAATGACGCAGCCGTCGACAGCAGCAGCCAGAAGAAGGCGAACGCAGCATCTAGCTTGTGCTTGACCAGATAGGGCAGCAGACGTCCGAGCGGCCTGACGTCCTTGCGCTTCTCGCGGCGCGATCCGGCCTCCCCCATCTGCTCGGCCAGCAATGCGCCGGCCCCGGGCCGCCCCTGGACGTCTGCGGGCGTGTGGGTTGGCGCGAGGTCGGTCATAGCCGCCTCTTGCCCCGGAACGGGCTCCGGTGTAAACGCCGCCGCTCATTCCCGCCTAAAGCAGGCGGGATTTTTGATTTTATGCGCACCGACGGTCGGCATCGTCATCGCGCCAGAGGCCCGGACGACCATGAAAGCGGATACGCACCCCAACTACCACT
>DASVTM010000381.1:0-2791 GCA_036387575.1 Brevundimonas sp. | reverse complement strand
GGTCGCCGGCGGGGCATAATCCGGTCCAGCAACATGGACGGGCGAAGACACCGGCGCGGGGGCGGGACGTGGTGGCAGGGCCGTATAGGCGACTGCGCTGGAGGATTCGCCATCCTCGTCGTCGCCGCTACGGACCGGGCTTCCGCGCTCACCATTCAATGAGGCGTAGGCGATAGGAGCGCCGCCGCCCGGCGTCGAGTCCGGGTCGCCGACGCCGAAGCCGCGCTGCTCGAAGAAGGTCTGGGCGACCTGGATGTTCTCGCCCTGCGCGCGACGGTTCTCGACCTCGAAGCCGGTGTTCATCAGTTCGGCGACGTGGTTGTTGCGGCTGGGAGCCGAGCGGCCGCCCATGACGATGACGATGATCCGGCGCTGATTTCGCACGGCCGAGGCGGCGAGGTTGTAGCCCGAGCCGTTGGTGAAGCCGGTCTTGATGCCGTCATAGCCGTTGCCGCCCAGCAGCAGGCCGTTGGTGTTGCGATATTCGCGACCCCGGAAGTTCCAATCGTGCAGGCCGAAATACGAATAGTACTGCGGATAGTCGCGCATGATGGCGCGGGCCAGAATGGCGAGGTCGCGGGCCGAGGTGACCTGACGGCTGTCGGGCAGGCCGTTCGGATTGGCATAGTTGGTCTGGGTCATGCCCAACTGGCGGGCTTTCAGGGTCGACATGGCCGCGAACCGGGCCTGGGATCCGCCGACATGCTCGGCCAGCAGCATGGCCATGTCGTTGGCCGAGCGCACGGTCGTCGCGCGCATGGCGTCGTCGAAGCGAATGGTCTGACCCGAGGCGAGACCGAGCTTGGAAGGCGGCTGGGAAGCGGCGAGGGGAGAAACGGTGACGATGTCGTCCAGCTTGACGCGCCCGGCCTCGAGCGCCTCGAACGTCAGGTACAGGGTCATCATCTTGGTGACCGACGCCGGATAGCGCGGACTGTCTGCACGGCGTGCGAACAGGACCTCGCCGGTCTGGGCGTCGACGACGATCGCGGCGTATCGAGCGTTGTCCGAGGATTGCGCCTCGACCGATGACGACCAGGGCGAGATCGGCGAAATCGATACGGCGGCCGCCGTCAGAACGGCCATGACGCCAGCGGCGATGCGACGGAATAGAGCGGTCATCGGCAACCGATAGCCTCGTAACTGTGACGTCCCTGTGGCCAGGGTCGCGACGCGGATGTTGGCAGCCCCCAACTTTACGTCAACTGGCGCGACGTGGGACCTGACTAGCATGCAAGTCGCGGGTTTCGCGGTGGTTAACGAGGTCTCAACGGAAAATTGAACAGCCATCAAGCGTCACCGGTTCTGCACTTTGTACGGTTATCGGTGTTCATATGGTGCAGTGCACAATAAATATTGACCGCTGTTCGCACTTGCACCATATAGCGCTCATCCCACCGGCTTCAGCAGGTGCGGGAAATCATCACGCGGGTCCGCCACGTAACGGGGCCCGATCACAGGGTTCAGGAGAGTTCACATGGCCGACACAGCCGAAACTATCAAAAACACCGTCGATCAAACCGCCTCGACCGCCAAGTTCCAGGCCGAGAAGGTTCAAGCCGCAGGCGCTCAGGCGTTCTCCGAAGGCGTGAACAAGACGACCGCCGCCATGGGCGAGCTGGGCGCACAATCGAAGCAGAACCTCGAGGCCCTGACCGCCTCCGCCACCGCCGCCCAAAAGGGCGCCGAGGCCCTGTCGGCTCAAGCCCTGTCCTATGGCAAGACCAGCTGGGAAACCAGCGTCGCCGCCGCCCAGTCGATGTCCAAGGCCCGTTCGGTTCAGGAACTGATCGAGCTGCAGACCAGCTTCACCAAGTCCGCCATGGAGGTCTATCTGGCCGAAATGACCCGGATGACCGAGACCATGACCAACTCGGTCAAGGACAGCCTCAAGCCCATCAACGAGCGCGTCACCGCCTCGGTCGAGAAGTTCCAGGCCACGCGCTAAGCGACGGTTTCAGTAAGCGTACCGAGGGCCCGGAGCGAAAGCTCCGGGCCCTTTTGTTTCTCCTCTCGTCTTGTTTTCTTTCGTCATCCTCCGGCGAGCGCAGCGAGACCGGGGGACCCAGCGGCGCGCGGCAGCGCGAAACTGTCGCGTACGACCTTCGACATCTCGCTGAACAGGTCGCCTTCGGCGCCGCTGGGTCCCCCGGTCTGCGCGGCTGCGCCGCTTGCCGGAGGATGACGAAAGAGGGGGAGAGATGCGTTGTCGGAAGACCAATCACGAAACCCGTGACTGGACGTCTCTTAAAATCCGTCGAACACTACCTATCTAGCGTTTCGACTCCCCGAAACTCCGGAATGCGAATGCCGTCACGAAGGCCAGGTGATCAAGAAGGTGGAGGCTTCGGCGCCACCACGATCACCGAAACAAAGCCCAAGCTCCAAAAGCCCTCGTTGTATCGGGTGCTGATCCTGAACGACGACTACACGCCCATGGAATTCGTCGTCTATGTGCTGGAGCGGTTCTTCCAGAAGAGCCGCGAGGACGCGACCCGCATCATGCTGCATGTGCACCAGCATGGCGTCGGTGTCTGCGGCGTCTTCACCTACGAAGTGGCCGAAACCAAGGTCGCCCAGGTGGTCGAGACGGCGCGCCGTCACCAGCATCCGCTACAATGCACTATGGAAAAAGACTGAGAGGATCTCCCATGCCCTCATTTTCACGTCCTCTCGAAGACACGCTGCAACGTGCCCTGGTTTACGCCAACGAGCGCCGGCATGAATACGCCACGCTCGAGCACCTGTTGCTTGCGCTGATCGATGACACCGACGCCACGGCGGTGATGAC
>DASVTM010000380.1:0-5930 GCA_036387575.1 Brevundimonas sp. | reverse complement strand
GCTGACCACCGTGACCTTGTCCTGGTGCTTCATCCACCTGATCTTCGCCCAGCACTATGCTCACGGGTTTTATGGCGCGGATGACAAGGGCAAGGACCGGGGTGGTCTGGTCTTCCCGGGCGAGACCGAGCCAGACTATTGGGACTTCATCCACTTTGCATTGATCATCGGCGTCGCCTGCCAGACGGCCGACGTCCAGATCTCCGACCGCCGCCTGCGCCGAATCTCCTCGGTCCACAGCGTCACCGCCTTCGTCTTCAACACGGTGATCGTCGCGCTGGGCGTGAACTTCGCCGTCAGCCTGTTGGGCAGCTGACCAGCGTTACGCCTTGACTTCGCCACATGAAGCGCCCATTTGCGCTGCGTCGCACAATTGCGATGCCCGGTGCGCTCCAGCGCGTGTGGGTCTTCCTCCCAATGAAGACCTGACTGTAGCAGCGGCCGATCCTCAAGTTCATTACGCTGCCCGGACACGCGGGGCGGCGCCCGATCCACCCCGCAGGCTTCATTCAGAAGCTCACTCGGGACTGGCGGTGCGCGGCCTTTCGGCTATGAGCCATGGCTGATGCGCGTCGCCGCACGCGAAAGAAACGACTTTGACCACCACGTTCGAATCCTTTGGCCTGAACAAGGCTCTCCTTCAGGCGCTTGCGTCCGAAGGCTATACCAACCCGACCCCGATCCAGGCGCAGGCCATCCCTGACGTCATGCTCGGCAAGGACCTGCTGGGTATCGCCCAGACCGGCACCGGCAAGACGGCCGCCTTCGCCCTGCCGATCCTGCATCGTCTGGCCGAAAACCGGGTCGCCCCGGCGCCGCGCACCACCCGCACCCTGATCCTGTCCCCTACCCGCGAACTGGCCAGCCAGATCGCCGAAAGCTTCAAGACCTACGGCCGTCACCTTGGCTTCAAGGTCGCTGTCGTGTTCGGCGGCGTGAAATACGGCCCGCAAGAGCGCGCCATCCAGGCCGGCCTCGACGTCCTGGTCGCCACCCCCGGCCGCCTGCTGGACCATATGCAGCAGAAGACCATCGACCTGTCCTCGACCGAGATTTTCGTTCTCGACGAGGCCGACCAGATGCTGGACCTCGGCTTCGTCAAGCCGATCCGCCAAATCGTCAGCCGCATCCCCGCCAAGCGCCAGAACCTGTTCTTCTCCGCCACCATGCCGAGCGAAATCGGCAAGCTGGCCGGTGAACTGCTCAAGGATCCGGTCAAGGTCCAGGTGACCCCGCAATCGACCACGGTCGAGCGCATCAACCAGTCGGTCATCCACATCGAGCAAGGCCGCAAGCGCGCCCTGCTGACCGAAATGTTCGCCGACGACAACTACACGCGCTGCCTGGTGTTCACGAAGACCAAGCACGGCGCCGACAAGGTCGCCGCCTATCTGGAAGCCGGCGGCGTTCAGGCCGGCGCGATCCACGGCAACAAGTCCCAGCCGCAACGTGAGCGCACCCTGGCCGCCTTCAAGGCCGGCAAGCTGCGCGTTCTGGTCGCCACCGACATCGCCGCGCGCGGCATCGACGTCGACGGCGTCTCGCACGTGGTGAACTTCGAACTGCCGTTCGTGCCGGAAGCCTATGTCCACCGCATCGGTCGTACGGCTCGCGCCGGCGCTGACGGCTCGGCCATCAGCTTCGTGGCCGGTGACGAGATGAAGCTGCTGCGCGACATCGAAAAGGTCACGCGCCAGAAAATCCCCGCCACCGACCGTCGCAATGACAAGTCGCTTGGCCTGCTCGATCAGTCGATCATGGCTTCGGGCGTCGGCTCGAAGGCGACCATGCCTGAAGACGGCCGTGGCGATCGTCAGGACCGCGGTCCACGCAACCCGCGTCGTGACGGCGTCAAGTCCGAGCACGGCGGCCAACCGCACCGCGTCCGCAAGCCGCGTGACGGCGCTGGCGCCGGTGGTGGTGGTGGTCGTGATGGTGGCGGTCAACGCGATCGCACGCACCACTCCGACCGTGGGGACCGTCCCATGGCCTCGACCCAGCCGTTCGATCCATTGGCTGCCGACCGCGCTCGTTCGGCTGCTAACGCCGCTGCGCGTCCGGCCGGCGTGACCAAGCCCGATGGTGAAATCCAGCGTCGCCCTCGCGCACGTCGCCCGTCCAACGGCGGCAAGGGCTACGTCGCCAAGGCCTGATATGGTTTAGCGTCACCTGACCTAAAGAGACCCGCCCGGTGCAAACCGGGCGGGTCTTTTGTTGTCTGGCTACACGTCACGAAGAGCTGGCTGGAAGAGTGCGCAAACGAAAACGGCCGGTCCTGTGAGGACCGGCCGTTCCGTTGTTCGCCGTTATGGTTGGATCAGAACGCCCAGCGCACGCCGACCGAAGCGCCGATGCCGTAGCCTTCGGCCGTACCGCGCAGGTTCGACGTCGTGGCAGCAGCCGTGCCCGCATACGAAGTGTGCGTGCTGGCGATGTCGCTGTCGGAGAACGCGATGTAGGTCAGGCCGGTGTCGACCGTCATCGTGTCGGTGGCCTTGACGGAAACACCGCCCGAGAACAACCAGCGGTCGGCGTCCGGGATACGGGCCGTGCGCTCGCCGTCCTGCGTCGGGGTCGGATCATAGGCGACGCCGCCACGGAAGGTGACGCGCTCGTTGGCGACGTAGTCGAAGCCGACGGCGCCGGTGGTCACATCCTTGTAGTCCTGGATGAAGGTGTCGCCGCCGGTCGTGTAGCGCACGCGAATGGCGTCGAACTCGGACCAGCCGATACGGTTGACCTGGGCGTTCAGGGTCAGCTTGTCGTTGACGGCGTAACGCACCGAAGCCGAGGCGAACCACGGGGTGTTGAAGCTGGCGGTGCCGTTGCCGGAGAAGTTGCCGGCTGCGATCGGACCCAGCAGGCCGCTGATGGCGACATCGCCTTCCAGCTCATGTTCGATTTCCGAGCGGTAGCTCAGGCCGAACTGCCAGGGACCGGTGTGGGCCTGGGCGCCGACGTTCCAGCCGTAGTCCCAGCCGTCACCTTCCAGCGAGGAAGAGCCGTCGGGCAGCAGCGGCGACAGGTTCGGCAGGGCCGAGGTCAGCTTGGCCTCGACGTATTGGGCGTCGAAGCCCGCGCCGATGTCGAGCCAGTCGGTGACCTTCATCGCGCCGACGAGGCTGATGTTGGCCGAGCGCAGCTCCGAGGTCAGGGCGTCGTAGCGGGCGAACGAGCCGGGCTGGTACTTGGTGGTGAAGTTGTAAGGCGCCTCGACGGCGAGGCCGACAGCGAAACGGTCGCCGATCGGGGTCGAGATGGCGAAGTTGGGAACGATGCCGCTTTCGATCGGGTCGCCATTATGGTTCTGGCCTTGAACGGGAACGGTCGTTCCGCCCGGATAGGTGATGGTCGAACCAGCGTTGTCGACGTCCGAGTCGAGCAGCAGGCCGTGGGCGCCGACGTAGACTTCGCGGCCCGAGCGGGCGATTGCGGCGGGGTTCCACCACATCGAGGACACGCCGGTGTCGGCGGCTTCACCCGAATAGGCGCGCCCGGCGCCGCGCGCGGATTGTTCCTGCAGATAGAAGGAGCCGGCGAGGGTCGGGGTGGCGACCGAGGCCAGAAGGGCGGCGGTCAGCGTCAGGCCGCCGGCGCGGGCGACTGTGGAAGCGTTCATGGAAGTACCTTTCGGACGCGCCGGTTGCCCGGTGCGGCCCTGTTCCTGGGATGGTGAAAGGCTTGTGGGGAGGCCTTCGGACGCGCAAATGCTTCTCCCGGCGAACAGTTGCAACGGTTTTGCAGGATTTGTTTAAGAACGCTGATTTATAGGCAGCTTCGAGGACAGACTGTGCCTTGAAAGCCGCATCTTCAGGTGACAACCACCGTTTCTATCCCGAATACTGAAATCGCGATTGAAAGTTCCCCAACGGCAACTTCGATCCTATCGCGATCTCTTCCGCGAATAACCAGATTGGTCCCGATTTCTTCGTCCGAACCTGCGCCGAAAGGATAGCTGCCAAAGGAAAGCTCACGATTGGCGTTCGCAGCTGCTCTCAACGTATCGGCGATCGCGCCCTCTCCCACTCCAACGACGCGCAAGGTCATCGAATGGACGACGGCGCCGGTTCTCAGGCGCGGAGCGATGTCTTCCAGCATCGCAGTCATGATCTTCGGCACGCCCGCCATGACGAACACGTTGCCGATCTGGAAGCCCGGCGCGTCGGTTACGGGATTGGCGATCAGCGATCCCCCTTCAGGAACCCTGGCCATTCGCCTGCGCGCGGCGTTGAAGTCGTCGCCATAGCGTCGGCCAAGGATGGCGAGGGCCTCGGGGTGTTCAGACAATGGTACGCCGAACGCCTGCGCGACGCAATCGGCGGTGATGTCGTCATGCGTCGGGCCGATGCCGCCGGTGGTGAAGACATAGTCATGCGCCGCCCTCAGCGCGTTCAACGCCTCGACGATTTGACCCGGGACGTCTCCGACCGTCCGCGCTTCCTTGAGGTCGATCCCCAGCGCCGTCAGAAACCGCGCGATGGTGTTCAGATTGGTGTCCGCCGTGCGTCCGGACAGGATTTCGTCGCCGATTATAAGGACGGCGGCTGTGGGCGAGGGCGCGATCTGGGTCATGCCGTCCCTTAATCCTCCAACCCAGAGCTGTCATGGCGCTTGATCGTGGCCAGACAACCGCTACCGTTCGCCGAACCCGCAAGGCAGGCCGTGAGCGAAACCGCCGACACCGACACGCCCAGGAAGGTCCCGCCGAAACACGGCGGCCATCGCGACCGGCTGCGGGAACGCGCGGCCAAGGGCGGCATCGACGCCCTGCCCGACTACGAACTGCTCGAAATGCTGTTGTTCCGGAGCGTGCCCTACAAGGACACCAAGCCGATTGCCAAAGACCTGCTGTCCCGGTTCGGCAGTCTGGAGGGCATCGGCGCCGCGTCCCACGAGGCCATCGACGATCAGGTCGCGAAGTCGCTGTCCATCGTGCGAGGCAAACAGTCCCGGGCCACGGCGCTGGATCTGCAGTTGATCTATGACGTCGCCCGACGGGTGGCCCGCGAACCGGCGTCGAAGCGCCCGCTGATCTCGTCCTGGAGCGCATTGCTCGCCTATGTCCGGGTCGCGTTGCAGCATGAGCCGAGGGAGCAGTTCCGCGTCATCTACCTCGACAACCGCAACCATCTGATCCTTGACGAGGTCCAGAACCGGGGCACGATCGACCACGCCCCCGTCTATCCGCGCGAGGTCATCCGTCGGGCACTGGAGCTGTCGTCGCGCAACATCATCGTGGTACACAACCATCCATCGGGCGATCCGACACCGAGCCGGGCTGATATCGACATGACGCAACAGATCGTCGCCGCAGGCCATCCCCTGAACGTCACCGTTCATGACCACCTGATCGTAGGCCGCGACGGCGTGGCCAGTTTCAAGCAGCTTGGACTCCTGTGATCATCTCTCGCAGGGCCGTTCTGGCCGCATCGTCCGCCGTCATGACCACTGGCGGAGCCGTGCGGGCGGCCGGCCCGGCGCCGGCCGTCGTGGCCTCGACCTGGGACTTCGGCGCAGCAGCCAACGCCGGGGCGATACGGGCGCGCATGGCGGGCGGATCGGCGGTGGACATGGTAGAGGCGGGGGCGAAGGTCCCGGAGGCCGACGTCACCAATCATTCGGTCGGTCTGGGCGGCTATCCCGACCGCGATGGGAAAGTGACGCTGGATGCTGTGGTCATGGTTCATGCGGGCAACGTTGGGGCAGTCGCGGCGCTGGAGGATATCGTCCACGCGGTTTCAGTCGCCCGGGCCGTGCTGGAAAAAACCCCACACACCATGTTGGTCGGTCCCGGCGCGCGCCAGTTCGCCATCGATCAAGGGTTTGAGACCACCAACCTTTTGACACCCGAGGCCGAAGCTGCGTGGAAGGACTGGCTGCGAACCGAGCACTATGCACCGCGCATTAACAGCGAAAACAGCGACTGGAAG
>DASVTM010000379.1:0-12695 GCA_036387575.1 Brevundimonas sp. | reverse complement strand
CCAGTCGGTCCGAAATCCGGGTGATCTCGCCGCCCAGTTTCTCCAAGGCCAAAGCATGCTGGTCGTCGGTGCGATTCAGCCGGTGTTCCACGGCCTGGGCGTAGCGCCCCATGTCGCGGTCCAGCTTCTCGTTCAGGCTGGCGGTCAGGTCTGCGGCGATAGCCTGACCAGCGCGGGCAATCTTGTCGGCGGCGTTCGTTTCCACCTGTTCGACTCGACGGTCGATGCGCTGGATCGCGGCGTCCATTGCGAGGACGCGAGCGTCACTGGCCGTGGCGCGCGCATCTGTGGCCTGGCTGCGCGCGTCCGTCGCCTGCAGACGGCCGTTCAGGTTCTGGGCGATGCGCAGGACCTCGCGGCCCATGGCGTCGATACCCTCGGCCGACCGTTGCTCGGAGGTGCGAGCCTGTTCGCCGATGGCGGCCATGGCGCGTTCGATCCGCTCCATCCGGCCGCCGTGCTCGGCGGTGTCCAGCCGACGCATCATCTCGGCGCGGCTGGCGTCGACCTGACGGCCGAGCGTTTCGGCCAGTTTCTCGAACCGGGCGGCCTCGCGTGAGCCCTCGGGCTCGACCCGGCCTTCGGCGGCGCGCATCCGCTGGTCGAGACCGGCGAACGAGCGCTCCAGACCCTTTAGAGCCTCTGTGGTGCGGGCCTGCGCCGTGTCCAGACGCGCGCCGACCTGGGCCAGCAGGTCCGTTCCTGCGCCTGGGCCGACCGTCTTCTCGGCCGCGTCCATACGCTGGCGCAGCTCGTTCAGGCTGGTCCGCTGGCGTTCTTCAATGTCGTAGAGACGCGAGGCGAGGGCGCCCAGACCGCTTTCGACCTTGCCGAAGGTCGCCTTGGTCTCGGGACCCATCTCCTGCTCGAAGCGGCGCAGGCGGCGGTGGCCTTCTTTCAGCTCTTCGGAAATGTCGTCGATGCGGCGACCGTAGGTGCGGGTCTCCTTGTCGGCGCCGTCAAGGCGACGCACCAGACCAGTGACCGCCTGATCCACGCCCTGGATCGCTACGGTCGAGCGACGCTCGGCGGCCTCGAGGCGGGCGGCGATGGCGTCGACCGAGGCGGCGACGCGCTGGAGGGTCTCGCTGGAACGATCGTAGCCGCTGTCACGGGGATAGGGATCAGGTTCGTAGGCGTCGTCGAGACGACGTGACCGGCCACGACGATCGATGGTCTCGGATGCGTGAGCCCGGCGGGACAGCGGGACGACGATTTCCTCGTCCTCGACATCGTCCATGATCATGGTGTTGAGCCACTCGCCGAGCGTCATGCCCGACCGGCGTGCGAGATCCTTGGCGACCTCGCGCGCCTTGGGATCGATGCCCTTGACGCTCCACGGCGCAGCTGCGCTCACTGATTCGCTCCCCGACCCATGGAAGTCACGCTAGTCGCCCATATCCGGGGTGTAAATCTAAGGTTAACCGCAAGATGTAGGGTGTGAGCCATCTTCCTGTGGAAATCGTCTGTCCCCAACCCGGTTTCTCGCGTGATCGTGGTTAATGACCCGTAAAGATTAACGCCTCGGCAAGGAATTTGGCCGCTCGGACTTGCAGTGAAAGCCATCCGCCGCCAGTGGGACTTGTGCCCCTTTCTCTGACCCTGATCTTCCTCGCCATCGGCGTTGTCGTGACCCTGTTCGCAGGGTGGCGGGGCGCGCGTCCCACGGATTTGATGAAGGGGCCTCGCATGATCCCTTGGCGCTTTCTCATGCTTCTGTCCGGCGCGGTCAGCTTCCTGCTGGTTGTCCATCTGGCTGCGCTGTTTGGTCTTACCCAGCCCGGTCGTTGACGGCGTCATGCAAGGAACCGCGCCGGGCTCAGCCTGTTCTTCCTCCAGCCTTCAACAGGAAAGAACGCCACATGGCCGATGACACCCTCTCCCCCGCCGACGCTGAACAGGAATTCTGGAAGCACCTGAAGAGCTCCAACACCGGCATGCTGGGCATCGATACGCCCGGCTATCATTCCCAGCCGATGACGGCCTATCGCGAGGAAGAGACGGGCACGATCTGGTTCTTCACCCGGGACGATACTGATCTCGCCCGTGACGTCGCTGTCGGCGGCCAGAAGGGCATGTTCACCTATGGCTCCAAGGATCAGGAGGTCTGGGCCTGTTTCCACGGATCGATGTCGATCAGCCGCAATCAGGCTGTCATCGACAAGCACTGGAACCCGATCGTCGCCGCCTGGTACGCCGACGGCAAGGACGACCCGCACCTGACGCTGATCAAATTCGATGGCGACGACGGCCGCGTCTGGATTTCCAAGAAGGGCGCTGTCGGGTTCTTCTTCGAAGTCGCCAAGGCCAACCTGACCAAGACCATGCCGAACGTCGGCGGCGTGGCGGATGTGAATCTCAGCTAGGCAGTAGGCAGTAGGCAGTAGGGCCGGCGATCTGGAGAAGATTCCTCCTACTGCCTTATGCCTATCTGCCTACTGCCCGCTTTTCTGACCTACCCCGCAAAACACCAGGCGAGCACGGCCTTCTGCGCATGGATGCGGTTTTCGGCTTCATCCCAGACCAGCGACTTCGGTCCGTCGATGACGGCGTCGGTGACTTCTTCCCCGCGATGGGCGGGCAGGCAATGCAGGAAGACTGCCTCCGGATCGGCCAGCGCCATCAGGGCTTCGTCGACCGTGTATGTCTCGAACGCCTGCAATCGTTCTTCGTAATCGCCGTCGCCCATGGATACCCAGGTATCGGTGACCACGACGTCGGCCCCCAGCACGGCCTCGCGCGGATCGCTGGTCAGGGTGACGGAGTTTCCGCCCTTTGCCAGGTCATGCAAGTCCGGATGATATTCGGCCGGGCAGGCGACGTTCAGGTGAAACCCGAACTTCGGCGCCGCATGCATGAAGCTGTGGCAGACGTTGTTGCCATCTCCAATCCACGCGATCGTCTTGCCGGCGATGGGACCGAGTTGTTCCTCGATGGTCTGAAGGTCGGCCAGGATCTGGCACGGGTGCGACCGGTCGGTGAGGCCGTTGATCACCGGCACGGTCGAGACGCGGGCGAAGCGCTCGACGTCCTCGTGATTGTTGGCGCGGATCATCACGGCGTCGACCATACGCGACAGCACCTTGGCGGTGTCCTCGATCGGCTCGCCGCGACCCAACTGCATGTCGGACGCCGTGGCGATGATCGAGGCTCCGCCCAACTGGCGAATGGCGGCGTCGAAGCTGAAGCGGGTCCGGGTAGAGTTCTTTTCGAAGATCATCGCCAGCACATGATCCTTGGCCGGCGCATCGGCGTCGACCCTGCCTTGCGGCCAACCCTTACGGGCCGCCTTGCGGGCGTGGGCGTCGTCGAGGATGCCGCGCAAATCTTCGGCGGACAGCCGGTGAATGTCGAGGAAATGCCGGACCATTTATGCGGCCGCCGTCGTCTTGGACCGCACGAACTCGCACGCGCCCTCAAATTTCTGAACGGCTTCGCGAGCCTCGTCGATCGTCATGTTCAGCGGCGGCAGGATGCGCACGCAGTTGTCGCCGCCGCCGGCGATCAGCAGATTCTGCTCGTCGCGGGCGATGGCCATGAACTCGCGATTGTTCGGGACCAGCTTCAGTCCGACCAGCAGGCCCTTGCCGCGCACGTCGACGATGACGTCCGGGAACCGCTCCTGAAGGCCAACCAGTTGCTGCTTCAGATAGGCCGAAATCTCCCCGACGTGGGCGATGACCTCAGGCTTCGACAGTTCGCCAAAAGCCGCGATGCCGACCGCCATGGCCAGCGGGTTGCCGCCGAAGGTCGAGCCATGGGCGCCGACTGTCATGGCCGCACCGACCTTCTGCGTGGTGAGGCAGGCGCCGATGGGGAAGCCGCCGCCCAGCGCCTTGGCGATGGTCATGATGTCGGGCTCCATGCCGGCCCATTCATGCGCCCACAGCTTGCCGGTCCGGCCCATGCCGCACTGGATCTCGTCGAAGATCAGCAGGGTGCCGGTCTCGTCGGCCATCTGGCGCATCCAGCGCAGGTCTTCGTCGGGCGTGACCCGGCAACCGCCCTCGCCCTGAACAGGCTCCAGCACGATCGCCGCCGCCGTCGGTGAGCGGAAGGCGGCTTCCAACGCTTCGCGATCGCCCCAGACCAGCTGGTGGAAGCCTTCCATCGGCGGGCCGAAGCCTTCGGTGTAGCTCGGGTTCGCCGCCGCGTTGATCGCGCCATAGGTCCGGCCGTGGAACGAGCCGTCGAAGCCGTAGATGTCGATCCGCTCAGGCGCGCCGTTGGCCCAATGATAACGCCGCGCGGTCTTCAGCGCGCACTCGACTGCCTCGGTGCCCGAGTTGGTGAAGAACACCATGTCGGCGAAGCTGTGATCGCACAGCATGTCGGCGAGGGCTTCCTGACCGGGAATCTTGAAGATGTTGGAGACGTGCCAGAGCTTCTCGGCCTGATCCTTGACTGCCTGCACCAGTATCGGGTGGGCGTGTCCCAGACCGTTAGTCGAGATGCCCTGTACGCAGTCGAGGTATTCCGTGCCGTCCTTGCTCCACAGACGTGCGCCTCGCCCGCGTTCCACTTCCAGCGGCGCGCGATTGTAGACACCCATCAGATGGCTGGACACGGAACATACCTCCAAAAGCAATGAAGCCCCGACGCGGGATGCGAGGGGACTTTCTCAAAGCGGACTTGTCGGACGGGGGAGGGGGTGTGTCAACACCGCGCCCGGGCCCGCCGGTGAAGCTTTCCTGACAGTCTGGCGTGGACTCAGGTGCGCAATGATCAGGCGTGGTTGGCGGGGAAGGGAAGAAGCTGTTCCAGCCAGGCTGCGAAGGGGCTGCGCAACCGCGCCACGGCGCGCCGGGCTTGTGCGAGCGCAATAGTGTGATCCGCCGCGTGGCCTGATCTCGTCTCGTCACCGTCGTCGTCGAACACGACCCACAGCCAGTTTTCACGGCGGCGATAGAGTTGAATCTCGTAGCCGTGATGGCCGATACGCATCGTTCCCGCCCGTGGAGTGGCCATAACGGCTCTATGTTGCCCCTGTAAGCAACGACGGCGCCACAACGGAAACGCCTCAATTTTGGACGTTTTCGGCACAGCTTGATGATTATGGCGCCACCTTTGGAGGCGAGGCCGGTGTGTCTGGAGGCGAAAATTGATCTCCAGACTAGCTTCAGGTCGCCGCCTTCTTACTTGACGTTGACGTAAACGTAGGGTTCATGGCCAGCACGCTTCGAACCGTCCTTATTGGAGACTGAGTCCCATGGCTGACGCCTATATCTATGACGCGGTGCGCACCCCGCGCGGCAAGGGCAAGAAGGACGGATCGCTGCACGAGATCACCGGGCTGAGCCTGGCGACACAGGTGCTGGAAGCCCTGCGCGACCGTAACGATCTGGACACCTCCAAGGTCGACGACGTCATCCTTGGCTGCGTCACCCCGGTGGGAGAACAGGGCGCCGACATCGCCCGCACCGCCGTGCTCAACGCCGGCTGGTCGCAATATACGGCGGGCGTTCAGGTCAACCGCTTCTGCGCCTCGGGCCTCGAAGCCGTGAACATGGCGACCGCCAAGGTGAAGTCCGGCGAGGCCGATTTCGCCGTCGGCGGCGGCGTCGAAGCCATGAGCCGCGTGCCTATGGGCTCGGACGGCGGCGCATGGCCGGTCGATCCGTCATCGGCCTTCCAGACCTATTTCGTGCCACAGGGCGTTTCGGCCGACATGATCGCGTCGAAATACGGTTTCAGCCGCGATGACGTCGACGCCTATTCGATGGAAAGCCACAAGCGCGCTGCGGCCGCCTGGGCCGACGGCCGGTTCTCGAAATCGGTGATCCCGGTCAAGGACCAACTCGGCCTCGTGCGTCTCGACCGTGACGAAACGATCCGCCCCAACACCGACATGCAGACGCTCGGCAGCCTGAATCCGTCGTTCGCAATGATGGGCCAGATGGCGTTCGACGCCGTGATCAGCCAGCGCTATCCCGAAGTCGAGACCCTCAACCACGTCCACACGCCGGGCAATTCTTCCGGCATCGTCGACGGTTCGGCGGGTGTCCTCATCGGCACGCTCGAGGCCGGTCAGGCTCTCGGCCTGAAGCCGCGTGCGAAGATCCTCGGCGGCGCCTCGATCGGTTCCGAGCCCTCGATCATGCTGACGGGTCCGGAGTATGTGACCCGCAAGCTGCTCGGCAAGCTGGGCATGACCCCCGACGACATCGACGTCTGGGAGCTGAACGAGGCGTTCGCCGCCGTCGTTCTGCGCTATATGCAGGCCCTGAACATCGACCATTCGAAGATGAACGTGAACGGCGGCGGCATCTCGATGGGCCACCCGCTCGGCGCCACCGGCGCCATGATCACCGGCATCGCCCTGGACGAGCTGGAGCGGTCCAACAAGTCGACCGCCCTGATCACCCTGTGCATCGGTGGCGGCATGGGCACCGCCACCGTCATCGAACGCGTCTGATCCCGGAGAGAATGAACATGCAATCCTTCGAGAACTTCAAGATCGACATCGCCGACGGCATCGCCACGGTCGCTTTCGACGTCCCCAACAAGTCGATGAACACCCTCACCGGCGCGGTGCTCAAAGAGTTGCCGGTGCTGGTCGAGGCCCTCAAGACCGACGAAACGGTCAAGGGTGTCGTCCTGACGTCGGGCAAGGCCTCGGGCTTCTGCGCCGGCGCGGACCTCGGCGACATGGCTGGCGGCGTACTCGCCGGCGGCGGTGACCTGCAGAAGGCCTATGACGCCGGCTGGTCGATCAACGCCGCCTTCCGCTCGCTCGAAACCATGGGCAAGCCGGTCGCCGCTGCGATCAATGGCCTCGCCCTCGGCGGCGGGCTCGAGTTCACGCTGGCCTGCCACTACCGCGTTGCAGGCGACAATCCGAAGATCCAGCTCGGTCTGCCCGAGATCAAGGTCGGCCTGTTCCCCGGCGGCGGCGGCACCCAGCGTCTGCCGCGCCTGATCGGCGTGCAGGCGGCGATGATGGCCATGACCGAAGGCAAGTCCTTCCGTCCGAACGACGCCAAGGGCGCAGGCATCATCCATGAAGTCGTCCCTGCCGGAACCGAAGTCGAGGCCGCCAAGGCCTGGATCAAGGGCGGCGGCAAGGCCGTCGCGCCGTGGGACGCCAAGGACTTCAAGCTGCCCGGCGGCGGCCCCTATCACCCGGCGGGCATCCAGAACTTCCTGGTCGGCAACGCCATGATCAAGAAGCAGACCTACGGCAACTATCCGGCCGCCCTGAACCTGATGAAAGCCGTCTACGAAGGCGTTCAGGTGCCGATCGACGCCGGTCTGCGCATCGAGACCCGCTACTTCATCAAGACCCTGATGACGCCGCAGGCCCAGGCGATGATCCGCTCGCTGTTCCTGTCCAAGCAGGAGCTCGACAAGGGCGCCGTGCGTCCGGCGGGCATTCCCAAGTCGGATCCGAAGAAGGTCACCGTCATCGGCGCTGGCATGATGGGGGCAGGCATCGCCTACGTTCAGGCTCTGGCCGGCATCGAGACCATCCTGATCGACCAGACCCAGGAAGCCGCCGACAAGGGCAAGGCTCACGTCGAGGAACTGTTGAAGAAGCGCCTGTCGCGCGGCCAGATCGATCAGGCCAAGTTCGACGCCCTGCTCGGCTCGGTCACCGCTACGACCGACTATGAGCTGATCAAGGGCTCGGACCTCGTCGTCGAAGCCGTGTTCGAGAACCGCGAGATCAAGGCCGACGTCACCCGTCGCGCCGAGGCTCAACTGGTTGAAGGCGCCATCTTCGGCTCCAACACCTCGACCTTGCCGATCACCGGCCTGTCCGAGGCCTCGGTCCGTCCCGAGGACTTCATCGGCATCCACTTCTTCTCGCCCGTCGACAAGATGATGCTGGTCGAGATCATTCTCGGCGAGAAGACCGGTCAGGAAGCGATCGCCAAGACGCTCGACTACGTCCTGAAGATCAAGAAGACGCCCATCGTCGTCAACGACTCCAGAGGCTTCTACACCTCGCGCTGCTTCTCCACCTTCCTGATGGAAGGCATGGCGATGCTGGACGAGGGTTATGCTCCGGCTCTGATCGACAACGTCGGGCGCATGACCGGCATGCCGCGCGGCCCGCTGGAAATGCACGACGATGTCGCGCTGGACCTCAGCTACAAGATCGCGAAGCAGACCAAGCTCGACCTTGGCGACAAATACGTCCCGAACGCTGGCGAGGCCTTGGTTGCGACCATGGTCGAGGGCGGTCGTTTCGGTCGCAAGAACGGCAAGGGCTTCTACGACTACCCGGCTGAAAAGGGTTCGCCCAAGACGCTGTGGTCAGGCCTGACCGAACTGGCTCCGACCACCAAGGCCAACGACAAGGCCGAGGAGCCTTCGGCGCTCGCCTATATCGACGAGCTGAAGACTCGCCTGCTGTATCGTCAGGCCGTCGAGGTCGCGCGCTGCTGGGAAGAGGGCGTAATCGACGATCCTCGCGAAGCCGATCTGGGCGCCATCCTCGGCTGGGGCTTCGCGCCCTGGACCGGCGGACCGATCACCTTGATCGACCAGACAGGTCTGGCGAAGTTCGTGGAAACCGCCGATCGCCTCGCAGCCACCTACGGCGACCGCTTCAAGGTTCCGCAGCTGCTGCGCGACATGGCGGCCAAGGGCGAGACGTTCTACGGAAACTTCGCCGGAGCGCAGAAGGCGGCCGCCTGATCCGGGCTGACTATGCATAGTAAAATGGCCCCGGGAGCGATCCCGGGGCCGTTCTGCATTCAGGTCCGGAGACCGATCAGCCGCCGGTGAACTCGAAGGTTTCACCGTCGATTTCGCACATGTTCACGCGCTCGACGAAGTCGCTGCCGTCCTCGAAGGTGTACATGAAGTCGTACATGCAGTCGGACGTGTCGTCATCGACTGTCACTTCCAGCGTCTCGCCGGGCTCGATCACGCCGGACAGGATGTCGTCGCTCCATTCGCTTGCCGACGCATGACCATAATAGACCATGGCGATGATCTTGTCCGTCTGGTTGTCGATCGAAAACGAGACGGCTTCAGTCTGTGCCGAGGCAGCAGCTGGGACAAGCATGGCGATCGTGGCGCAGGCCATGACGAGATTGCGGATATTCATAAGGTAGACCCCCTGGTTCAAGCAGAATGCTCTGACGCCTCAATGCGCACGTTTCCCTGAACTGAATATGAACACGAAAGAAACATTCTTTGGCGACGGTATATTAGATGGCCAGCGAATTTATATTGAAGATTTAAATAAAGACGGCGGCCCTGTCCCCCGACAAGGCCACCGTCTCATTCGACCGGTTTGAGCCGATCTTCAATCAAGCGGTGCCGGCCACGTCCCCCGACGCCTCCGATCGCCCGACCGATTCAGTCCCGAGTCCCCCCTCGGATCGCGTCCGACAAGGGCGATCAGCGCACTGCACTCAGGCATGGGGTTAATCGCGTGAACGCAATCTGAACGAAAGCTGCGCTGCTGCTCTGACGCGCCATCGTCTCAAGATTGGGACGAATTTTGCGTGAGAATCCAGTGCGTCCGCCCAACCCGGGCTGTTTTATTGACGCTGGGGAAGCTTAGATGATGTCGAGTGGCTGGGCCGTGGCTGGCGCCGGGAAGGCCCGGTCGAGAACGGCCATGTCCTCGGAGTCCAGGGCGATATCCAGCGCCTCGGCGTTGGCTTCAACGTGGGCCGCGGTCGAGGCCTTCGGGATGGCGATAACGCCCTCCTGACGAAGGACTGCAGCCAAGGCGATCTGGGCCGTCGAGACGGCATGTCGATCGGCGATCTCGACCAGCGCCGGATGTTCCAGCAACCCCCCGGCTCCTCCGCGCCCGAGCGGTGAATAGGCCATCAGCGGCATGTTGCGCTCCTGAGACCATGGCATCAGGTCGAACTCCACGCCGCGCGAGCCCAGATTATACAGCACCTGATTGGTCTGGCAGTGCTCAGCGCCGTCGAGTCCTTCGAGGATGGTCATGGCCTTGATGTCGAGGTTGGACACGCCCCAGCGAAGGATCAGCCCCTCGTCCACCAGTTCCTCGAAACCGGCGATGATCTCGTCCATCCGGTGGCGGCTTTCCCAATGCAGCAGGTACAGGTCCAGCCGCTCGACCCCGAGCCGCTCCAGACTGCGCTCGCAGGACAGCAGCATCGACATTTCGCCGGCGTTCTCAGGCCGAACCTTGGAAACGAGAAACACCTCGTCCCTACGCCCCTTGATGACCTCCCCGACCAACCGCTCGGATTTGCCGTTGCCGTACAACTCGGCGGTATCGATCAGGGTCAGGCCCAGATCCAGCCCGCGTGCGAGCGCCGCCTGCTCGGCGTCGGCCTTGCGGGGATCGTCACCGATCTCCCACGTCCCTTGGCCGAGCACCGGAACCAACGTACCGTCTGGAAGCGAAGTCATGCGTGTCATGACCCAAGAATGCACGACGCCGCCCCCGGCGCCAAAGATGTTCGTCGCGGAGGACAGAATGCAGACCAGGATCATCAAGACCGACGGCCTGAACCAACAGATTCTG
This sequence comes from Brevundimonas sp., assembly GCA_036387575.1. Taxonomy (GTDB): domain Bacteria; phylum Pseudomonadota; class Alphaproteobacteria; order Caulobacterales; family Caulobacteraceae; genus Brevundimonas. The sequence goes on along the minus strand of DASVTM010000379.1, from coordinate 2,227 downwards.
GAGGCTGGTGAAGGGTCGCTGGTGCTGCTGATCCACGGCTTCCCCGAGCTGGGCGTCAGTTGGCGCGCGCAGGTCGAGGCCTTGGCGAACGCTGGCTATCATGCCGTGGCGCCCGACATGCGCGGCTACGGCGGGACCGACAAGCCGGAGCGCACTGAAGACCATTCGATCCTCAATCTGGTCGGCGACATGGTCGATCTGGTCCGGGCGTTGGGTGAAAAGACCTGCGTCGTAGTCGGTCACGACTGGGGCGCGCCGGTCGCCTGGCACTGCGCGCTGATGCGACCCGATGTATTCCGCGCGGTCGTCGGGCTGTCAGTGCCGTTCCAGCCGCGCATTCCCAAGGGCGCTCCGACGCCGATGATGGCGGCGCTGGCCAGGCGCGCCGGTCTCGGAGACCTCTATATCAACCGCTTCCAGCCCGCCGACGCCCACGAACCGTTCGACGTCGATCCCGCGACGACGCTGCGCAAGCTGTTCTGGTCCTACGACGGCGCGACGCCCGACGCGGACGCCTCAGGCGGCGGCCAGTCGACCGGCTTTCTGCCGCACAATGTTTCGATGCTCGACAGCATCGACGATGCCGCAACTCTGCCCCCGTGGATGACCGAGGCTCATTTCGCCGAATACGTCGAGGCGTTCACCGCAGGCGGCTTCAAAGGTCCGATCGACTGGTATCGCTGCATCGACCTGAACTGGAGCCAGACGGCGTTTCTGCAGGACAAGCGCATTGCCCAGCCGTCACTCTTCGTCGTCGGCGAGCGAGACCCCGTGCGTCATTACGCGGGCCAGCACGAGGCGGGTCTCAAGACATGGCTCACCGACCTGCGCGGACAAATCGTCGTCCCCGGCGCCGGTCACTGGCTGCAGCAAGAGCGGCCTGACGAGGTCAATGCGGCTTTGCTCGAGTTCCTGCGCGGCCTCTGACGCTGGCTAGACCGGATCCGTCGGCCCGGGGACGGGCGCCGGCGCGGCCTCGGGTGTCGAAGGCACGTCGGGCAGAGGGATGAACTCGAGGTCGTCCTCGGTCGGCAGAGCCATGCGGCCCGCCTTCCAGTCGGCCTTGGCCTGATCGATCCGCTCTTGCGACGAGGCGACGAAATTCCACCAGATCAGCCGTTCGCCCACCGGTTCTCCGCCCAGCGCCATGACCGTCGATTGGGTCAGGGATTTTACGGTGGGTTCGGCGTGGGGCTCCAGCACGATCAACTGGCCTTCGTGGAAGGTGCGACCCGCGACCTCGATCTGGCCCTTGGCCACATAGAGAGCGCGCTCGGACATCCCGCCTGCGCCCTTGCCCGGAGGCGGCGCCGTACGCACGCCCTCCTTCATTTCCCAGTGGACGTAGAACAGCGGCGACGACGTCTGTACCGCCGAAGATGCGCCATAGGCCTCGCCTGCGACGAGCCGTGCAAACAGGCCGCCGTTCTCATAGGCGGGCAGGTCGGCCTCGCCGTGGTGATAGAAGCCCGGATCCATATCCTCGGCCTCGTTCGGCAGGGCGATCCAGGCCTGCATCCCGTGCATCGGGCCACCAGTCGCCTTCTTCAACGGATCCGTGCGCTCGGAGTGGACGATGCCCTTGCCCGCCGTCATCCAGTTGACCTCGCCTGGACGGATCGCCTGCGTATAGCCGAGGCTGTCGCGGTGCATGATCTCACCCTCGAACAGATAGCTCAGGGTCGACAGGCCGATGTGCGGGTGAGGGCGGACGTTGATCGCGTCCGAGCCGGGCGCGAACTCCGCCGGCCCCATCTGGTCGAGAAAGATGAACGGCCCGATCATCCGGCGCGAATGGAACGGCAGCACGCGACCGACCTCGAAGCCCCCGAGGTCCTTGCGCCGCGCGTCGATCACCATCTCGATCATGTCGTATCCCCTGAGTTCGGTCGTCTAACGCGCGCTGTTTACTTAACGTGGGGAGTGATGATGCCGAGCGGAAGCGCGGTTACGTTCTTCACACCGCGCGTCACGATATGGCTCTCGCAGTCCGAGACGATCGCCAGCGACAGCAGCTTCTCACGCAGGAATTTATCGAACGCATGCATGTCCGATGTGACGATGCGCAGCACATAGTCCTCGCGGCCGGTGATGGTGGCGCACTGCACGACCTCGGGCCATTCGCTCACAGCGGCTTCGAAGATGTTCAGGTTCTCGGACGACGGCAGCATCAGCTTGACGATGGCGTAGACCTCGAAGTCCAGGCCCAGCAGCTTGGCGTCCAGCA
>DASVTM010000378.1:0-5346 GCA_036387575.1 Brevundimonas sp. | reverse complement strand
TGAAGGCGGGCCTTTTCGGAGGCCATGTCGACCGGCGTGCCGTCGTCGTAGGTGATCTTGGCGCCTTTCTCGATCAGGTCGAGGCGGTAGATCGCGGTGACGCGCTGGGCCTTGAAACGTTCGAGTTCGGTGTCGCTCATTTTGCAGCAATGATGATGATTTCGACGAGGTAGTCGGGCGTGGCCAGCCTGGCTTCGGAAGTGGCGCGGGCGGGCGGGTTGGCCTGATCGACCCAAGCGTCCCAGACGCTGTTCATGGCGGCGAAGTCGGCGATGTCGGCCAGCCAGATGGTGGCCATGAGGATCTTTGACTTGTCCGAACCGGCGAGGGCGAGCAGGCGGTCGATTTCGGACAGGACGGTCGTGGTCTGGGCGACGATGTCGTCGCCGGGCTCGCCGACCTGACCGGCCAGATAGACGGTGTCGCCATGGATCACCGCTTCGCTCATGCGGGCGCCGGGTTCGAGACGGGTGATCATGGGAAAGCTCCTGAAGGTCAGGGGGGCTTAGCCGATGGACGGCGCCGCGTCAGCCCCTCCACCACCCGCAAGCGGCGGGCGGTCCCCCTCCCCACAGGGTGGGGAGGATTACGGCCGTTGCAGGAACCGCATCGCGGTCATGACGTGGGCGCGGACGCCGACGGGGAGGACGCTTTCATCGACGTCGAAACCGGGCGAGTGGTTAGGGGCGGTGGTGGCGGGGTCCTCGCCGATCTTCGTGCCGCCGAGGTGGTAGAAGACGCCCGGGATTTCGCTCTGGAAATAGGAGAAGTCCTCCGCCACGGTGGTTGGGGGGCTGGCCGGATTGACGTTTCCCGCGCCTGCCGCCTCTTCGAGCACCGGGGCCAGCCAGGTCGACAGGGCCGGGTCGTTGTAGGTCAGGGCGGCGTTCTGCTTGATGGCGAAATCGGCGGTGGCGCCATAGATGGCGGCGACGTGGTCGATGGCGGCCTCGGCGCGCTTCACCAGATCGTCGCGTGAGGCGATGTCGAAGGTACGCAACGTGCCCGACAGCACCGACTGGTCCGGGATGATATTGTAGCGGACGCCGGCGTTGAGTGTGCTGATGGTGAAGACCGTCGGGTGGACGGTCGGGTCGACCGTGCGGGCGGTCAGGGTATTGATCGTCTCGATCACCTGACTGGTCGCCGCGATCACGTCCACGCCGCGCCACGGCCAGGCTCCATGGGTCTGTTTGCCGTGCAGGGTGATGTCGATGCGGTCGGATGCGGCCATGAAGCCCTGCGGCCGATAGAACAGCGTGCCGGTCTTTCCGGGCACGACATGCAGGCCGAAGATCGCCTCGACCTTCGGGTCGTTCAGCACGCCTTCCTTGATCATCAGGGCGGCGCCGCCCAGCGGTTCACCCGGAGGCGCGCCTTCCTCGGCGGGCTGGAAGATGAAGACGATGGTGCCGGGGATGCGGTCGTTCATCTTCGACAGAACCTCGGCGGCGCCCAGCAGCATGGCCATGTGGGCGTCGTGGCCACAGGCGTGGGCGACCGGCACGGTCGCGCCCATATAGGTCCCGGTCGCGGTCGAGGAGAACGGCTCACCGGTCGCTTCGAGCACGGGCAGGGCGTCCATGTCCGTGCGCAGGGCGACGACGTGGTTGCCCGGCAAGCCTCCGCGCAGGATGGCGACCACGCCGGTCTTGCCGACGCCAGTGCGGACCTCCAGCCCCATAGCCCTCAGGTGTTCGGCGATATAGGCGGCGGTCTCAACCTCTGCGAAGCCCAGCTCGGGGTTCTGATGCAGGTGGCGGCGCCATTCGATGACGCTGGGATTGATCTGCGCCGCTGCAGCCGCGACGTCGGTGGCGAGAGTGTCCGGCGCTGTCTGGGCGTGAGCCGCAGCGGCTCCCAGCGCCAGGGCCGAGGTCATCACGAACGCGGTCAGGCGCGACTTGAAACGGGGCATGAGCTTCTCCGGGAGCGATGTTCGATCATGAAGCTTAGGCGACGGATCGCGCAAGGCGCTTGCGTCGGCGACGCGAGTCAGCGATCTCGGGTTTATGGCCAGCAAGCCCGTCCAGATTACGAAGACCCAGTGGAAGGACGTCGTCCTCGTCTGCAAGAAATGCTCCAAGAAGCTCGACGGTGGCTTCGGGCCCGACGGCGACCAGAGCTTGAAGAAGGCGTTGAAGCGCTATCTGAAGCCGCCCAAGAGCGCGAACGTCGGCAAGGGCCGCAAGGCCGAGCTGGTGATCAAGCAGACGGACTGTTTCGACATCTGTCCCAAGAATGCGGTCATCGCAGTCAACGCCGCCAACCCCAAGGCCCTGCTGATCGTGCCTGTCGGCGCCGACCTTCTGGAGGTCAAGGCGCGGCTTGGGTTGGATGACGGGCGGAGAACGCGACCGAACCTGACCCTGATCGGCGACTAACCGATGTCGCCGCGCTCACCGGCCTTTATCATGCTGTGTACTGTCAGCCTGATCGCCTCGGCGGGGAACATGGCGTTGCAGGCGGTGTTGCCTGCCATCGGGCGGCAGTTCCAGCTGGCCGATACGCTGGTCGTCGGCGTGTTCGCCATCTCGGCCCTGATGTGGACGGTGGCCTCGCCGGTGTGGGCGCGACTGTCGGATCGGCTCGGGCGCAAACGCGTCATTCTGATCGGCATGGCGGGGTTCAGCGCCTCGATGGCCGGGTTCGGGCTGGCCGCGACTTCGGGGCTTGAGCAGTGGCTCGGCCCGGTCATGGCCTTCGTGCTGATGGGCGTGGCGCGGACGATCTACGGTGTGTTCGGTTCTGCCGCCCCGATCGCCTCGCAGGCCTATGTGGCTGATCGGACGGCTCCGGCGGAGCGGACGCAGGCCATGTCCTTGCTGGCGTCGGCGCAGGGTTTGGGCACGGTGATCGGCCCGACGCTGGCGCCGTTGCTGATCCTGCCGGTCGTCGGATTAGCAGGACCGATGTACGCCTTCTCGTTGGTGGCGGCGATCGCCTTTGTCTGGGTGTTGAAGAAGCTGCCGAGTGGCGGCGTGACCCGCGTGCCTTCCTCGACCGGCCAGCCGGACCATGATGGCAGGGGTTTGTGGAAAGACAGCCGCGTACGCGACTTCCTGCTCTATGGCCTGCTGGTTACGGGCGCGCAGGCGATCAACATCTCGGTACTTGGCTTTCACGTCATCGACGAGATGGCCGAGACGGGGCTCACCACCGTTCAGGCTCAACCCTTCATCGCCGTCGCCATGTTTGCGGGCGCGGCAGGGACGCTGATGGTCCAGTGGGGGCTGATCCCGCTGCTCAGGTTGCAGCCGCGCGCCCTGATGCGGTGGGGCGCAGGGCTGGCGCTGGCGGGCAATGTTCTCAGCATCCTGACGCCGGGATTTTATGGCGTGGTGGTCGGCTATGCGGTGGTGTCGATGGGCGTCGGTTTCGCCCGACCCGGGTTTACAGCAGGAGCCTCGCTCGCGGTCGGGCCAGGAGAACAGGGGGCGGTCGCGGGGTTGATGATGTCCATCGCCGGCATCAGCTTCCTGTTCCCGCCGGTCATCGGCGTCGCCCTGTATCAACTGGCCGCATTCGCGCCGTTTGCCGCCAATGCGGTGTTGATGATCTCGGCCTTGCTCGTCTGTTGGTGGAGCGCGTCGCTGCAGAGCGCGGGCGTCTCGGTCAATATCGGGGTCGAGGCCACGTCGGAGCCGCCCGCATCTCAGCCAGGCCCCGAAGGCAACCGCTGAGTCGGCTGTTTCCAGAAGCTCCGACATTCAAGCCGTCTTCCTTCCGTCAAACAGCCGTGGCAAATCCCGGTGATGGACACGACGCGCATCGACAACCGCATCGGGGTGAAGGCCACCGCCGAGACGATCTGGAGCCTGCTCAGCGACCTCGAGTCCTGGAGCCGGTGGAATCCCGTCGAGACGGAAGCAGAGGGCAAGATCGCTTTTGGCGGATCGATCTCTGTGACCGAGGCGATCCCCGGCCTGCCGGAGCGGCGGGTGACCGGAAAGATCGGCGACTGGCAGCCTTATGCCCAGCTGGTCTGGCGCGAGAGCCGGGGCTGGCAGTTCACGGCCATGCGCTATTACGAGATCGAGGAACTGGCGCCAGGCAGCTGCATCGTCTCTAACGGGATCATCTTCGGCGGCATGCGCGGGGAAGGCTTCCACGACAAACACAGGGGAGCGATCAAGGCAGCCTATGCCCGGATCGGCGAGGCCTTGCGGGAGGCGTCCGAAGCTCTCGCGGCTACTGCGCAGTAGCCGCAGGCTTCTGGTTCTTGGCCATCGTGTCCTGGATGGTGATGACTGCCGGGCCCAAGATCACGATGAAAAGCACCGGCAGGAAGAAGATGATCATGGGCACGGTGAGTTTGGCCGGCAGGGCGGCGGCTTTCTTTTCCGCGGCGGACATTCTCAGGTCGCGGTTTTCCTTGGCCATCGTCCGCAGGGCCGTACCGAGTGGCGTTCCGTATTGCTCGGCCTGAACCATGGCGGTGGCGACCGACTTCACACCGGCGTGGTTGGTGCGTTTTGCCAGGCCCTCATAGGCTTGGCGACGCTCGGGCAGGTAGCTGAGTTCGGCTGACAGCAGGCTGAGCTCCTCGGCCAGATCGATTGAGGTCCCGCCGATTTCCTGCGACACCTTCTGAATCGCACCCTCGATCGACATCCCGGCCTCCACGCAGATCAGCAGCAGGTCGAGGGCGTCAGGGAAAGCCTGCATGATCGACAGCTGGCGTTTGGCGATGCGGTTGGTCAGATAGATGTTGGGTGCATAGAAGCCCATCACAGCAGCAGCCATGGTCGCCGTGACGCGAAACATCACCGGCTGGCCGAAGTCGTTGAGGACGAACAGATAGAACCCGACGATGGCGAAAAACACGAACGGGGTCGCGAAGCGGAAGAAATAGAAGGTGTTCATCGGCTTCGGCCCACGGAAACCGGCCTGCGCCAGCTTGTCCGCGACCTTCGGATCTTCCAGCATCTTGGCCAGATTCAGCTTCTCGACGACATCCTTGTGAAAGCCGGTGTCGCTGTGGCGCAGGACGCCTTCCTTGGCCAGCGCCTGCCGCGAGCGGCGTTTCAGTTCGTCGCGCCGAACCGCGACGGCCTTCATGCGATCCTCCAGCTTGGCGCCGGTGTTGAAGGCGCCCAGCAGCGTTACGAGGGTGGCGAAGGCGAGCAACCCGACGAGGATGCTGAGCAGGTTCTGTGGCTGGGTAAGAAAAGCGATCATTTCAGTTTCCAGCCTAGAACTTGAACGCGATCATTTTTTTCATCACGAAAATTCCCAGGCCCATCCACACGCCCGCGCCCAGCAACATCACCTGACCACGCGGATCGGTGAACAGCAGGGTGATGTAGGCGGGAGTCGTTATGTAGACGAGGCACATCACAACGG
>DASVTM010000377.1:0-3071 GCA_036387575.1 Brevundimonas sp. | reverse complement strand
TTGGAGGAGAGGTTGGCGCCAGACCCGGCTGACGATCGGACCGGTTCCGACCCTCGCGCTCTTGGCCCCATGGCAAGCGCAAGCGCGGGCCTGTTCGGCATACAGATCGTGTGGGGGCTCCAGAGCGTCACGACGAGCCGCATCTTCCAGTCTCTGGGCGCGGAGATGGCGGATCTGCCGCTCCTGTGGATCGCGGCGCCAGTGACCGGGCTGCTGATCCATCCTCTCATCGGCTGGCTCAGCGATCGAACGCACAGCCCTTACGGTCGGCGTCGCCCTTACATCGCCGTGGGAACCGTCCTCACCGCCGCCGCGATGATCTTCACAGGCAGCGCGAACACGCTCTCCGCGGCCGTGCTCGCGCTCTGGCTCCTGACCTTCTCAGTCAATGTCGCGATGCAGCCCATGCGCTCCCTGATCGCGGACATCGTCCCCCAGGCACAGCTGCCTCGAGCCTATGCGGTGCAGGTTTTATTCATCGGGGGTGGAGCCATCTTCGCCTCCTGCCTGCCATGGATCCTGGCTCAGTGGGCGCTGATCGACCCACAGCCCCTGGGAGTGCGAGCCAGCTGGAGGCTGGCGTATTTCGTCGGCGCGGCGGCGCTGCTCGCCAGCATGGGCTGGACCCTGGCCAAAACCCGCGAGCCGGTCGGCGCCGAGAAGGCCGTAGCGCCGACGGCGCCGATCACCGCTCGCCCGCTTCGACCCCTCTTCTGGGTGGTGATCGGCCTGGCGATCGCAGGCGGCGCGGCCGCTCTGGGACTCCGGCGCGAAGTCTATCTGCTGGCCAGCGTATTCCTGGCCTATGGCGCGCTCCAAGCCATCGTTCTGGCGCTGCGGCGCCGCCACCCCGGGCGTCCCGTGCGGGGCGTCCTTGAGATCGTGCTGTGCATCGGCGCCATGCCGCCGGTCATGCGTCAGCTCGCCGCGGTGCAGTTCTTTACCTGGTTCGCCCTCTTCACGGCCTGGGTCTATGCGGTTCCGACCGTGGCCGCCCTTCAGTTCGGCAATCCTCCGCCCGGATCCGCCTCCTACGAGACGGCGGCCGACTGGGTGGGCGTTCTGTTCGGCGTCCAGGACGCGGTCGCCATCGTCGTCGCCCTGTGCCTCCCCCGGATAGCAAGAGTGATCGGCGTCGCCCGGTGCCACGCCGCCTGTCTGGCAGTCGGGGCCCTAAGCTTCGTCGCCATGAGCCTTGCGCCAGGGTGGGGCCTGCTCGCGCTTCCGTGGGCCGGCTTCGGCATCGCGTGGGCCTCCATTCTGTCCCTGCCCTACGCGATCGTGGCGAGCGCCGGGCCTGCGGAGCGTCTCGGCGTGAACCTGGGCGTCCATAACATTTTCCTGGTTCTGCCCCAGCTCGTGGGGGCCAGCGTCCTCGGGCTGGTCGTGCAGGGCGTATTCCACGGACGGGTAGGCCTCATTCTGCCGCTGGCGGCCTTGTCCTTCCTGGCCGCCGCCATCCTGGCGGCTCGCCTGCCCCGTCAAGCGCAGCCCAGCTGGGGCTAATGCAAGATATTGCATTGGAGACTTCAGTCTTCGACCGCAATCCGTAAGCGAATGCCACAGGAGGCTTGCACAGCGGGACTTGACGCGCCGGGGATTTGTGCAATCTTACGCAAGATAATGCGATAACCGCGCACCAAGGCGTGGAATGGGAGGGAGACTACATGACCAGCAATACGATGACGCGCGCCCTGTTGGCAGGCGCCTCGGCCGCGGCCCTGCTCGCAAGCCTCGCGCTCACGCCGACAAAAGCCTGGGCGGAACCCGCCGTGGCAGCGCCCCAAGACGCTCCCGGAATGGGCCCGGCGCAGGATCCGGAGGCGGCTTCGGTCGACGATGTGATCGTCACCGGGGTCCGCCAGGCCTTGGCGACCTCCCTGGAGATCAAAAAGAATGCGGACACCTTCGTTGATTCGATCACCGCCACCGACATTGGCGCCTTCCCCGACAAATCTGCGGCCGAGGCGCTTGCGCGCGTTCCCGGCATTACGGTCAACCGGCTCCAGTCGGCCGATGACTCGACCCACCCGTCCGGAGAACCGACCGGCGTGCTGATCCGGGGGCTGACCCAGGTTCGAACCGAGTTCAACGGCCGCGACAGCTTCTCGGCCGACTCCGCCCGCGGTCTGCAGTTCAACGACGTCTCGCCCGAGCTTCTGGCCGGCGTGGATTCCTACAAGAACCAGACCGCAGCAATGATCGAGGGCGGCCTCGCGGGCACAGTTAATCTGCGGACGCGCGTGCCGTTCGACCAGAACGGCCTGCTCCTCACGGGCAACCTCAAGGCTAACTACGGCGACCGGTCGGGCGAATGGACCCCTGAATATTCGGCTCTCATCAGCAATACCTGGGACACCTCGGTCGGCCGCTTCGGCGCGCTCGCCAGCTTCGCGCGCAGCGATGTGATCACGCGCACCGAGAGCGTGATCATGGACAAGATCAACACCTACTGTTCCGCCGGCTTCGGCACAGCGGATCTGGCGGCCCTCGATGCGGACGGCCAGGTGACCTGTAGCGCCAATCCGTTCGGCGGCACAGGCTTCGCCTATGCGCCGGATGGAATCCGCTTCTCGCAGGTCGATTACGACCGGCAGCGCCGCGGTCTCGCCGGCGCGCTCCAGTATGAGAACAATGCAGGCACCTTCGCAGCGACAGTCCAGTATCTTGAGTCCACCTATCGCAACGCCTGGCTGGAGCGCGCCAGCCACGTGAAACTCGACGGCAACTATTACGGCACGCGCGCCTTCAACCCGCGGTCGGGATCGTCGTTGATCGGCAGCTCCGGCCTGACCTTCGGCTCCGATGGCATGCTTCAGTCCGGACTTCTGACGCAGCCTCACGGAAGCTTCAGCGGAACTTATGAGAGCCTTCAGGCCGCGATCAACGCGGGTTCGGCCGTACCTGGCCTGCCCTTCGTCAACTACTGCGGAAACGGGGTCTGCGGGGCCAACCCGCGCAACGGTCTGTACATCGAAAACGAGGCCCGGAACTTCGACCACGACGAGGGCACGCGCGATCTGTCGGCCAACTTCCGATGGGATCCGACCGACCGACTTCGGCTGACGGCC
>DASVTM010000376.1:0-15321 GCA_036387575.1 Brevundimonas sp. | reverse complement strand
GACGATTTCGGCACCGGTTTTTCGTCGCTGTCCTATCTGGCGCGCCTGCCGTTCGACACCCTCAAGATCGACCGCTATTTCGTACTGACGATGGACAAGGACGAGGGCTCGGCCAAGATCGTCAAGTCGGTGGTCAACCTTGGTCGTGACCTCAACCTCGAGGTCGTCGCCGAAGGGGTCGAGAACGCCGGCCTGGCCAAGCTGTTGCTCGACGCCAGCTGCCACTATGGCCAGGGCTTCGGCTATGCCCCCGCCCTGCCGGCGCAGGAGGCCGAGGTCTATCTCAACGAGAGCCTGTCCGACGGCTCCGCGCCACTGAAGCAACGCTCGGCGTAACGCCTCACGTCCCCGGCTGCCTGTACGGGATCAACCCCAGCAGCCGTCGCTCTTCGCCGCGTGGATCGGGCGTCGCCTTGCTGACCGTATTCCACTGCATGGTCACCCGGCCCGGCAGCTCGTATTCCGGCCACTCCGGCACGCCTCTGCCATTGGGATTTCCGGTCCGCGCAAAGTTCACCAGCGCCGAGCTCATCGTATCCGCGACGACATCGGTCTCCGGTCCGCCGCCGGTCATGGTCGGCGTCTCGCGGTGATTGCGGAAGAAGAACGGGATGTCGCCGCAATGGGGCGCGCCCAGATTTCCGCCCATCACGGGACTCTGCCAGTCGAACTGATAGACCCAGGTATTCGCCCCCGGCTGAGCGGCGCGCCGGTCGGCCTGGATCACCTGCGCCCGCCAGGACCGCAGCTCGGTCGTCATGGCGAAGAAGATCTGGCTCGGCGAATACGAGGGGTGCTTGTCGCGATACCAGACCAGCGTCGCCTCGGGCGACAACGGCCCAAAGAAGTTCGGGATGCTGCGCTTCAGCGCCGGCAGCAGCTGTTCCCACGTCAGGTCGAACAGGGCGGGGTCGTCAAGCCCGATCAGGAAGCGCGTCTCGTCATGGGTGTTGCCCATGATCAGCGGCACGTCGCGCGAAAGCGGCGTCGCGTCGGGCTCGAACGGATCGCGGATCAGCGATCGGCCGTCCAGAACCGGAGCCGTGGACACGCCCCGCCCGGCCGCGATCAACTGGTCCTTCGACAAACGCAGGAGCCCCTCGGGCGTCTCGACCCCGGCGTTGGTCAGGAATTTGCGCGTCGCGGTCGTCGCCATCTCGGGCGGAACGACCGTGACCTGCTGACCGCTCATGGTCATGACGCGGTGGAACAGGCCGCGCGCGGCGGGCATGGCCATCAGCACCGAGGCCTTGGCCCCGCCGCCCGACTGTCCGAACAGGGTCACCCGGTCGGGGTCACCGCCCAGTTCGGCAATGTTGTCCCGGATCCAGCGCAACGCCAGCACCAGATCGAGCATCCCGGCGTTGCCCGAGTCTGCGAACGCCTCACCGCCCAACTCCGCCAGATACAGATACCCAAACGCGTTGAGCCGGTGGTTGACGGTCACCACGACCACGTCGCCCCACTTGGCCAGATTGGCGCCGTCATAGAGCGGACTGTTGGCGGTCCAGCCGGAGAACCCGCCGCCATGGAACCAGACCAGCACCGGCCGCTTCGCCTTGTCGACCGACGGCGTCCAGACGTGGAGGTTCAGGCAGTCCTCGGACGTCTGATCCTGCGTCCAGGGGCTATCCGGCAGATAACCCGCGCCGGGATTGCCGCCCCCCTGAGGTGCGGGCGCTCCGAACTCGGTGCAAGGCCGCACGGCCCGCCATGGCTTGGGCGGTTTTGGCGCAGCGAACCGGGTCCGGGCGGTATCAGCGCCATAGGGTACGCCCTTGAACACGGCGATATCCCCGTCTCGAAAGCCACTGATACGGCCCGCCGTGGTGCGGGCGACGACACCGGTGTCACTTACGGGCGAAGCGAAGGCGGGAGAGGCGGTGAAGCTTAGGCTCGCGGCGGCGCCGACCAGCAGGTCACGGCGATCGATCGGATTGGTCATGGCGTTTCCACAGGCCTTGGAGGTCTTGTTACCGCGACCATCCGCCCGCGACCTCCCATCGGTCAAGACGCCAATTCACGGGTCGGAGTTTCCAAAAGCCTCGCAAAGGCACACGTCTCAAGCATCTGTCAGGCGCCCGTCGCTGCTGTGGCGCCGGTTCCAAACATTCCCACCGCTTCCGCAGGACGGAAGACCTATAGCGACGCCACCACGACCGGCGGCATGGCAGCCATGCGCCTGCCGAGTGACGACCGCCCTAGATCAGACTGCCGTGGCAATGCTTGAACTTGCGGCCGGAGCCGCAGGGGCAGTCGGCGTTGCGTGAGGTGCGTTCCCAGCCGACGGGCAGGAGCTCGACCGGCAGGCGTGAGCGGTCGTCGCCCTGGAACTGCTGTTCGGGGTTCTGGGCGTACGGATTGCCCATCTCGTTCTCGCCGGTGCCGGGGTTGAGGTGGATCTCCCGGAACTCCGGCATCTCCATCGACGGCGGGGCCTCGAAGCGGAACTCGACCGTCATCAGCCAGCGGGTCACGTTGTGACGCAGCTCCTGAAGCAGGTTCTCGAACAGGGAGAAGGCCTCGGTCTTGTATTCGTTCAGCGGGTCGCGCTGGCCGTAGCCACGCAGGCCGATGACGCCGCGCAGGTGGTCCAGATGGACCAGATGCTCGCGCCAGGACATATCGATCTGCTGCATCAGGAACTGCTTCTCGATGCCGCGAGTCTGGCCCTCGCCGACCAGTTCGAGACGTTCGGTGGCGCGGGCTGCGGCGGCGGCCTGAAGCCGTTCCTCGACCTCCTCGTTGGACACGCCTTCTTCAGCAGCCCACTCATGCAGCGGCAGTTCGAGCCCCAGCGTCGAGCGGACCTTCTCGTCGAGGCCGTCGATGTCCCACTGTTCCGCATAGGCCTTGGGCGGCATGTAGCGGTCGACCAGGTCCTTGATGACGTCCTGACGGAACTCGCCGACCAGTTCGGACAGGTCCGTGGCGTCCATGAACTCCTGACGCTGCTCGAACACGGCCTTGCGCTGGTCGTTCACGACGTCGTCGTATTTCAGCAGGTTCTTGCGGATGTCGTAGTTGCGGGTCTCGACGCGCTTCTGGGCGGTCTCGACGGCCCGGTTCAGCCAGGGGTGCGAGATCGCCTCGCCCTCGGCCACGCCGAACGAACGCATGATCGAGTCCAGACGGTCGCCGGCGAAGATGCGCAGCAGGTCGTCCTCGCAGCAGAGGAAGAATTTGGACGTGCCGGGGTCGCCCTGACGGCCGGTCCGACCGCGCAGCTGGTTATCGATACGGCGGCTTTCGTGGCGTTCGGTGCCGAGCACGAACAGACCGCCGGCGGCGAGCGCCGTAGCCTTGTGCACAGCGATGTCGGCCTTGAGGCGAACTTCTTCGGCCTTCTCGTCCTCGGGCGAGACCATAACGCCCGTGTTGCGCTGGTCGAGACGCCACTTCTCGAGACGCATCTCGAGGTTACCGCCCAGCTGGATGTCAGTACCGCGGCCGGCCATGTTGGTGGCGATGGTCACGGCGCCCGGCAGGCCGGCGTCGGCGACGATGAAGGCTTCCTGTTCATGCTGGCGCGCGTTCAGGACGGCGTGCGGAATGCCGGTGAACTCGGACTTCCAGACGATGTCGTAAGCCGCGTCACCGAGCTTCTCGGCTTCCTTGGGCTTGCCCGCGAACTCTGGCTTGAGGGTGCGCGAGACCTCGGTCTTGTATTCGTAGGTGTCGAGCATCGCCGACAGAAGCTCGGACTTCTCGATCGAGACGGTGCCGACGAGGATCGGCTGGCCGCGAACGTGGCACTCCGCGATCTGTTTGGCGATGGCGAGGTTCTTCTCGCGCTCGGTGCGATAGACCTCGTCGTCGTAGTCGATGCGCTGGACCGGGCGGTTGGTCGGAACTTCCAGCACGTCCATCTTGTAGATGTCGCCGAATTCCTGGGCCTCGGTCGCGGCCGTACCGGTCATGCCGGACAGCTTTTCGTAGAGGCGGAAATAGTTCTGGATCGTGACCGAGGCCAGGGTCTGGTTCTCGGGCATGATCTGCACGCCCTCCTTGGCTTCGATGGCCTGGTGGAGGCCTTCGGACAGGCGGCGACCTGTCATCATGCGACCGGTGAACTCATCGATCAGGACGATCTCGCCGCCCTTGATGATGTAGTCCTTGTCGCGCGCATACAGGGTGTTGGCGCGCAGAGCCTGGTTGATGTGGTGGACCAGGCTGATGTTGGCGGCGTCATAGAGACCCGTCGTGTCCTCGGCGAAATGACCGCCGTCCTCGAGGATCTGCTCGATCTTCTCGGAGCCTTCCTCGGTCAGCAGGGCCTGCTTCTGCTTCTCGTCGAGGTCGAAGGTGGTCTTGTCCTGGATCAGGTCCTTCACCACGCCGTCGAGGATTTTATATAGATCCGAACGGTCCTCGGTCGGGCCCGAAATGATCAACGGCGTGCGGGCTTCGTCGATCAGGATGGAGTCGACTTCATCGACGATCGCGAAATTGTGCGGGCGCTGGACCATCTCGTTGCGGTCGTAGACGAGGTTGTCGCGCAGGTAGTCGAAGCCAAATTCGTTGTTGGTGCCGTAGGTGATGTCGGCGGCATAGGCCGCCTGTCGCTGGCCGGACGACAGGCCGTTGACGATGACGCCGACTTCCATGCCGAGGAAGCGATAGACGCGACCCATCCATTCGGCGTCACGACGTGCGAGGTAGTCATTGACGGTGATGACGTGGACGCCCTTGCCGCCCAGCGCGTTCAGATAGGCGGGGGCGATGGCGACGAGCGTCTTGCCTTCACCGGTGCGCATCTCGGCGATGCCGCCCTCGTTCAGGATCATGCCGCCGGCCAGCTGCACGTCGTACTGACGCTGGCCAAGAACGCGCTTGGAAGCCTCACGCGCGACGGCGAAGGCCTCGTTGAGGATCTTGTCGGCGGTTTCTCCGCCCGCCAGACGATCCCGGAACGTCTGGGTCATCATGCGCAGTTCGTCGTCGCTCAGGGCGGCGAACTTCGGCTCGAGCGCGTTGATCTTCTCCACGCGGACGAGGAAATCCTTGACCTTGCGGTCGTTGGAAGAGCCGAAAAATTTCTTGGCGAAGCCGAGCATTAGCGATCCGAAGGCGTCGAGCGTCTGAAGGCTCTGAACAGTGTCCGGAAACGTTCCGGACGAGGCGGCGACAGCGCCGCAAGAGGGGCCAGATCAGACGGCGGCCCGGTGCGCCTGAACAAGGCGCGCGCGAGGGCCGCGCGAACGATCGAAAACCCCTCGACTTGGGCGCAGCCGGGACTTAAGCACCGGCCTAACCCCTGTCAACGCGAGGGGCATTCCAGCCCGGGACGGAGTAGCCCCCTTTGTCCGTTTTTCGTGCAAGGCGTCTTTCGCGCAACCCCCTGACGATCATCGCTTTCGCGGCCCTTCTGGCGGTCGCCGCCTGTGGTCGTGGCAGCGATGCAGACCGTCCGCCAGAACCGGGTGATCGCGCGGTCGCCAAGGTGCAGGACCAGACGATCTGGGCCTCCGACGTCAAGCGCGAGGCGGTGGCGCAAGGACTGGTCGGGGAGGGCGAGCCGCTGGACGTCACGTCGGACCTGTTCCGGCGCGTGCTGGACGAGGTCGTGGACCAGAAACTGCTGGCGCGCGAGGCCGAACGGCGCGGGCTGGATAACTCAGCTCTGGCCCAACGGCGGCTGAAGGCGACGCAGGAGCGGATCCTCGGCGACATGCTGGTCGAGAACGTCGTCAACGGCCGCATCAACGATCAGGCCGTGCAGACCCTGTATCAGGAGCAGCTGAGGCTGGCGAAGACCTCGGAGGAAATCCGTGTCCGCCTGATCCTGTCACGCACCAAGCCCGAGGCGGACGCCGTCATCGGTATTCTGGCCCAGGGCGCGACGTTCTCTGCCGTCGCTCAGGAGCGGTCGATCGACGAGGCGACGCGGTTTTCGGGCGGCGACCTCGGCTATTCGACGGTCGACGTCATGCCGCAGGCCTATGCCAATGCGCTGCGGGAGGCTCCGGCGGGGTCGACCGTTGGACCGTTCCAGACCGAGGGTGGCTGGGCCGTTCTGCGGGTCGAGGACCGGCGCAAGGAGAGCCCGCCGACGCTGGAACAGGCGCGACCGCAGATCGTGCGCTACCTGACCTATGAAGGCGTGCGGCAGTTGTTGGAACAGCTTCGCGGCAAGGCCAAGGTCGATATCCTGCTGGCCAACGAACCCGCGACGGGCGGCGAGCAGGAGCCTGCATCGGCGCCGCCTGCTGCCGCTCCCAGCACGTCTCCCCCGACCGCCGCGCTGACGCCCGCAACTGGAGCGCCGAAATCATGAACAAGCCGCCCATTCCGTCCGGAACTGCAGCGAGGACGTCCACAGGCCAGAAGATCGAGCATGCGATCGAGAAGGCGCTGGATCCCTTCGCCTCGGCATTAAAACGCGCCACCACTCCGACGCCTGCGCCCGCCGCCCCGGCGACCCCGGGCAAGCCTGGCCTTGCGATCTCGCCGCTGGCTGTGCCCTTCCCCCATATCCCGCCGATCGGCGGAGTCGAGATCGCAACGGCCCGCGCGGGCTTCTACAAACACGAGCGCGACGATCTGGTGGTGTTCCGCTTCTCCCGCGGCACGACCTGCGCCGGGGTCTTCACCAAGCACAAGGTGGGCTCGGCGCCCGTCGACTGGTGCAAGCGCCATCTCGACTCCGACGAGGGCGGCAAGGACGTGCGCGCGCTGGTGGTCAACGCCGGTTGCGCCAACGCCTTCACCGGCAAGGCCGGGGCTGACGCCGCTCGCCGCACCGCCTCCGAGGTCGCCAAACGGTTCGGCTGCCGCCAGCGCGACGTGATGCTGGCCTCGACTGGCGTTATCGGCGTGGTGCTGGACGACCACAAGATCGCCGCTCAGTTGCCTGCGATCGAAAGCCGTCTGGACTCCGACGCCTGGGCGCTCGCCGCGCGCGGCATCATGACCACCGACACCTTCCCCAAGGGCTCCTACGCCGAGTGCGAGATCGAGGGGCAGAAGGTCCGTATCGCCGGCATCGCCAAGGGCTCGGGCATGATTGCGCCGGACATGGCGACCATGCTGGCCTTCATCGTCACCGACGCCGACATCCACCCCAGCGTCCTGCGCGCGCTGCTGGGCCTGCACGTCCGCACGACCTTCAACTCGGTGACCGTCGACGGCGACACCTCGACCAACGACACCTGTCTGATGTTCGCCACCGGCACCTCGACTGCGCCTCGCATTGGTCGGGTCGGCGATCGGCGGCTGAAGGATTTCTCGGCCGCGCTGGACCGCGTCATGCTCGATCTCGCTCACCAGTTGGTCCGCGACGGCGAGGGTGCGACGAAGTTCGTCAAGGTCACGGTGGATGGAGCCACCAGCCCGGCGTCAGCCCGCAAGCTGGCCAAATCGATCGCCGACAGCCCCCTGGTCAAGACCGCCATCGCCGGTCAGGACGCCAATTGGGGCCGGGTCGTCATGGCCGTCGGCAAGACCGATGAACCCGTCGACCGCGACAAACTGGCGATCCGCTTCGGACCCAACATAGCCGCTATCGACGGCGCGCCGTCGCCGACCTACGACGAGGCCGCGATGACCGCCTATATGAAGAACCCCGAGATCGACATCACCGTCGACGTCGGCTCCGGCCGCGCCTCCGCCACCGTCTGGACCTGCGACCTGACCAAGGGCTACATCGAGATCAACGGGGATTACCGGTCGTGATCGACGCCCGGGCATGGTGAAGTCACCGGCCCGGCTATCACGACAGATGGCGGCTCGCGGCTGGACATCCGAGCAGATCGACGAGGCTCGCGACCACGGCGAAAGCCGTGCGACCGTCAACAGTGAGACAGGACGCCCCGCAACGCGCTATATTCATCCGGTGACGGGCCGATCCGTGGTGATCGACGACGTCTCGGGAGACGTGATCCATGTCGGCGGCGATGGCTTCATCTACTGATACGGTCGTCATTCACGTCCGCCTGCTGGGCGAAGGCGTCGACGTCTGGCGGCCGGTGCAGGCCGAACGTCTCGGCGAAACTACTTACCGCATTGGTGATGAGCTGGTCCCCGAAGATGAGGCCTGGAGTTTTCAGCCCGGCGACATCGTGGTCGTGGAACATCGCGAGGGTGAAGACGAGGAAGGCCGTGACTTGGTAGCCGTTGCCCGCGTCAAGGATTTCGACGAACCATCGTGGGCGTCGAGGCGTATGGCTGGCTAGCCAAGCCTTAAGCCTGCCAGCCGCTTAAGCCGCCTCGACTGTCGCCTGCTCAGCTTTCCTGATCGCGCTCGCCCTCAGCTTCTCGCTCTCGGACTTCAACTGTCCGCACGCCGCCAGAATATCCCGCCCGCGCGGGGTCCGGATCGGCGAGGCGAAGCCGGCTTTGTTGAGGATGGCGGCGAAGACCTCGATGGTCTTCCAATCGGAGCATTCGTAGTCGGTGCCGGGCCAGGGGTTGAACGGGATGAGGTTCACCTTGGCGGGAATGCCGTCGATCAGCTTGACCAATTCGCGGGCCTCGGCGGGGCTGTCGTTGACGCCCTTGAGCATGACGTATTCGAACGTCACCCGGCGCGCGTTGGACAGGCCCGGATAGGCGCGGATGCCGGCCATCAGCTGTTCGAGATTGTACTTCTTGTTCAGCGGCACCAGCACGTCGCGCAGGGTGTCGTTGGTGGCGTGCAGGCTGATCGCCAGCATGGCCTGGGTGCGATCGCCCAGCGGGCCGAGCTGAGGCACGACGCCCGAGGTCGATACCGTCATCCGGCGGCGCGACAGGGAGATGCCCTCGGGATCGGAGATGATGTCGATGGCGTCGGCTACGGCGTCCAGATTGTAGAGCGGCTCGCCCATGCCCATGAAGACGATGTTGGACAGGCGTCGGTCCTCGCTGGGCGAAGGCCATTCCTCCAGATCGTCACGGCAGACCTGAACCTGAGCGACGATCTCGGCGGCGGTCAGGTTGCGGACCAGCTTCTGGGTGCCGGTGTGGCAGAAGGTGCAGTTGAGGGTGCAGCCGACCTGTGACGAGACGCACAGGGCGCCCGCGCGGCCGACGTCGGGGATGTAGACGGCCTCGACCTCGATGCCGGGCGCGGTGCGGATCAGGTATTTGCGGGTGCCGTCCTTCGACACCTGACGCTCGACGATCTCGGGGCGGGCGAGGGTGAATGCGGCTTCGAGGCGGGACCGCGTTTCCTTGTCGATATTGGACATCGCCGCGAAGTCGGTGACGCCGTGGTGATGGATCCAGCGCCAGACCTGCGAGGCCCGCATCTTGGCCTTCTCAGGCGGGCAGACGCCCCCCTCGACCAGCGCGTCGCGCAGGCCCGCGCGCGTCAAACCGGCGAGGTTGACGGGGGCTTTGGACGCCAGAGCCTTGGGGGACGCGGAGACGCGAGAGATGTCGAGCGTGATGCTCAAGAGCGGATATCCTGATCGGAGGGAGCCCGCCTTATATCACAGATCTCGCTGGATTTAAGGCGTGCTGCTCCAGCCCTTACTCCTCGTCGCCGGACAGACCCATCATGTGGAAGCCGGCGTCGACGTGGACGACTTCGCCGGTGGTCGAGAAGCCGAGGTCCGAGCACAGCCACAGGGCGGCGCCGGCGACGCCTTCCATTGAGGTGTCTTCCTTCATCGCCGACATGGCGCGGCCTTGAGCGATCATGCCGCGACCGCCTGAGATACCGGCCAAGGACAGGGTGCGCATGGCCCCAGCCGAGATGGCGTTGACGCGGATGCCGCGTGGGCCGAGGTCACGGGCGATATAGCGGGTCGCGGCCTCGAGCGCGGCCTTGGCCACGCCCATGGTGTTGTAGTTCGGGATGGCGCGTTCCGAGCCGAGGTAGGTCATGGTGATCATGGCCCCGCCGTTCGGCATCAGCTTCGACGCGCGCTTGGCCACGTCCACGAAGCTGAAGCAGGAGATGTTCATCGCCAGCAGGAAGCTGTCGCGCGAGGTGTTCTCGATGAACGACCCCTTGAGCTCGTCCTTGTTGGCGAAGGCGACCGAGTGGACGACGAAGTCGATCGTGCCGAACTCTTTTTCCAGCTCTTCGAAGGCCCTGTCCATCGAGGCGTCGTCGGTGACATCGGCCTGGATCAGCAGTTTGGCGCCGACGCTTTCGGCCAGCGGGCGGACGCGGCGCTCAAGGCCCTCGCCCATATAGGTGAAGGCCAGTTCGGCGCCCTGAGCGGCCAGCTGGCTCGCTATGCCCCAGGCGATGGAGTTGGCGTTCGCCACCCCCATGATCAGACCCTTCTTGCCCTTCATCAGGGTCCCGGTGGGCATGTTCCAGCCTTCGGCGCTCGCCATGGATAATCTCCGCATTGATTTGACGCAGGGTTAGCAGGGCGCACGCCGGGGGGGAAGGCTGTCCGAAGCTTGGCTTTAATCGTCCGAACCGGGACGAATAGTATTGAAATTGCTGAATAAGCTTCACGTTGGGCGAACTGGTCGTTAAGCGCCCGCCCCTATATCGGCCGCGTTCAGTAGGGTGTGGAGTGTCGAATGGCGCGGATCGGCGACTATGCGGTGGCGGCTGAGCCGGTGAGCCCCGATACGTCCGGCTCGGCCGTCTATGAACGGTTTCGGGCCGAGCCTCATACGCTGGTGATCGCAGTTGTGGACGCCGACCGTCGTCCGGTGGGACTGGTCGAACGCAACGCGTTCCTTTCGACCATGGCCGCCGCCTTTGGTCGCGAACTCTACGGGCGCCGGCCGATCGCGGCCCTGATGAACGTTGCGCCGATGATCGTCGACGCCGAGCGGGGCGCAGAAGCCTTTTTCGACACGCTGGAATCGTCGGATCCGGGCGTGCTGCTGAGCGGCTTCATCGCTGTCACGCAGGATACCTATGTCGGCGTGGGCACCGTGCTGCAGGTGCTTCAGGCGGGCAGCGCCCTGTATCGTCGTCGCGCCGAGGAGATGGGCGAACTGGCGAAGGGTCTGGCTATAGCCGAGGCGGCGGCGCAGGCGTCCAGCCGGGCCAAGTCGGAGTTCCTGGCGGTTATGAGCCATGAGATCCGTACGCCGCTGAACGGTGTCCTCGGGATCGCGGGGCTGATGGAGCGCAAGCTGACGCAGGAGGAACTGAGGCCTCACGTCCAGACCATACTGTCGTCTGGTCAGAGCCTGCTGCGGCTGTTGACCGACGCGCTGGACATGTCGCGCGCCGAGGCCGGGATGATGTCTCTGGAGCCGGCTCCTCTCAGCCTGACCGTTCTGGCCGATGATCTGGAAGCGCTGTGGCACGCTCGGGCTGAGGAAAAGGGGTTGGACTTGCGGGTTCGCACGGACTCCAACGCCTGGGTCTCGGCTGACGTCCAGAGGCTGAAGCAGTTGCTCAACAACCTGATCGGTAACGCCATCAAGTTCACGCATGCAGGCGAAGTCTCGATCGAACTCGGGTCGGAAGTTACGGCAGAGGGAGTTCGCATTACCGGGACCATCGACGATAGCGGGCCAGGCATCGCTGACGCCAAGGCCGCCACCGTGTTCGAACCGTTCAACACCGGCGACGCCAACCGCGAGGGCGCCGGGGCGGGGATGGGACTGGCGATCTGTCGCCAGATCGTCGAGCGGATGAACGGCGAGATATCGGTCGGCGCCTCGCCGCAGGGCGGGGCCCGCTTCCGCTTTTCCATCATCGTCGCTTCGGCCGAAGCCGTCGAAGCCGCCGTCGCCGAGGCTGATCCCACGTCGCATGAGACTCTTCACGTCCTCGTCGTGGACGACAACGCCACCAACCGCTTCCTGGCCTGCAAGCTGCTTGAACTGTTCGGATGTACCTTCGAAACTGCAGAGAACGGCCGTCAGGGCGTAGACGCCGCGATGGCCGGCGTGTTCGACCTGATCCTGATGGACATCAAGATGCCGGTTATGGACGGGGTCGCCGCCACGCGTGCGATCCGCGCCCTGCCCGGTTCGGTTTCAGCCGTACCGATCATCGCCCTGACCGCGAACGCGGATGAACGCGACGCCATAGCCTATCGTACGGCGGGTATGACCGAGGTGGTGCAAAAGCCGATCCAGCCGGATGCGTTGCTGAACGCGATCCGGCTGGCGTTATCGGAGAGCGAGATCGAGACCGCCGAAGCGGCCTAGACCTTCGCCAGAATCAGCGTGCCGTTGGTGCCGCCGAAGCCGAAGCTGTTGGACATGACGGTGGTCAGTTCAACGTCCTTGCGGGCGCGCAGGATCGGCATGCCCTCGAACGCTGGATCCAGGTTCTCGATATGGGCGCTTTCGGCGGCGAAACCGCTCTGCATCATCAGCAGGCAGTAGATCGCTTCCTGAGCCCCGGCGGCGCCGAGCGAGTGGCCCGTCAGTGACTTGGTCGAGGAGATCAGCGGCATGTCGGCGCCGAAGACGTTGCGGACGGCTTCCATTTCCTTGGAGTCGCCGACCGGCGTCGAGGTGCCGTGCGGGTTCAGGTAGTCGATCTTGCGATTACCGGCCTGATCCATGGCGATCTTCATGCAGCGCTGTGCGCCCTCGCCGGACGGGGCGACCATGTCGTAGCCGTCGGAGTTGGCGCCGTAGCCGACGATCTCGGCATAGATTTTCGCGCCACGGGCGATCGCGCGTTCGTATTCCTCGACCACCACGATGCCTGCGCCGCCGGCGATGACGAAGCCGTCGCGGGCGACGTCATAGGCGCGCGAGGCGACCGAGGGGTTGTCGTTGAAGTCCGAGGACATGGCGCCCATCGCGTCGAACATGTTGGACATCGACCAGTCGATGTCCTCGCAGCCGCCGGCGAAGACCACGTCCTGCTTGCCCAGCTGGATCTGTTCGGCAGCCGCACCGATGCAGTGGGCCGAGGTCGCGCAGGCCGAGGAGATGGAATAGTTGATGCCGCGCATCTGGAACCAGGTCGACAGCACAGCCGAGGGGCCGGAGGCCATTGCCTTGGGCACGGCGAAGGGACCGATCCGCTTGGGCGCCATCTTCTCCATGGTCGTCTGGGCGGCCTGAAGGATGATCTGGGTCGAGGGACCGCCCTCGCCGACGATCACGCCGATGCGGTCGTCGCGGATTTCCTCCGGCGTCATGCCGGAATCCTTGAGGGCTTCCTCAAAGGCGATGTGGGCCCAGGCGGTGCCGTTGGCCAGGAAGCGGGCGGCGCGGCGATCGACGCGCGGGGTCCAGTCCTCGGCCGTCACGCCCAGCGAAGGCGGCGCCCAGACCTGCGAGCGGAAGCCGTATTTGATGTGATCGGGGGCGGCGACGACGCCAGACTTGGCGTTGCGCAGCGATTCCGTGACCTCAGCGGCGCCGTCGCCGATGGAGGAGACGATGCCCAGCCCTGTAACGACAACACGCCGCATGCTGATTTTCCTCTTGTCCGTTCACCCGCTCCGGAGGGGAGTAGGCCCCGCGTTTGTCGCGGTTATGTTCGTAAACCGACTTGTAGCTTAGCCCGCAACTGGTTCGGATGCGCCGGCTGTCGCACCGAACAGGCCGACGCGCATGTCCGTGGCGGTATAGATGGGGACGCCGTCGGCTTCGAGAACCCCGTCGGCGATCCCCATGACCAGTTTGCGGTTGATGACGCGCTTCAGGGTGATCTTGTAGGTGACGCGCTTCACGTGCGGCTCGACCTGGCCCTTGAACTTGACCTCGCCGACGCCAAGCGCTCGGCCCCGGCCGGCTCCACCGATCCAGCCCAGATAGAAGCCGACCAGCTGCCACATGGCGTCGAGGCCGAGGCAGCCGGGCATGACCGGGTCCCCGATGAAGTGGCAGCCGAAGAACCAGAGATCGGGATGGATGTCGAGTTCGGCCTCCATATAGCCCTTGCCGTGCTCGCCGCCGTCCTCGCTGATGGTGGTGATGCGGTCGAACATCAGCATCGGTGGAGCCGGGAGCTGGGCGTTGCCGGGTCCGAACAGCTCGCCACGCCCCGAGGCCAGCAGGGCGGCATGATCGAAGGACGACGGATACTGGCTCAAGGGATGGAACTCCGAATATGTGGCGCCGGGGTTACACGAGCATGAGGATAGGCTCAACCGTCCTGTTGAGGGCGGGCTTCAGCCTCTGGACTGGGGGCGAACGCCCGCCGGACGCCGGGCGTCGCACAGCGCGCTGGTCGCGCCGCCGAAGACCGCGTTCTGAGGCACCCAGCCGTGGACCTTGCGACCGCCCACATGGCACCAGCCGTCTTCGCAGTCGTCGAGCGAGACGATCGAGCGCGGCGACAACCGGGCGCGGACCAAGGCCGTATCCGATCGCCCCGAGCGGATCGGGATTTCCTGCGCCGTGGCGTTGTAGGCGCTGCGGCGCGAGCGCACGACGCTGCGGTGGACCCAGACGACCGAGCCTTCGGGATCGCAAATCTTGCGCCATTCCAGCGTCTCGGCGATGACCTGAACCGGCAGTCCGGCGGCGTGGTATTCCCACAGAATATGGTAGTCGAGGCCCGGTCCTGAGCGGGCGCGAACCTCGGACGCCTTGAGCGTCAGCCAACGGGGCACGGGTTGCAGGGTCGGCGTTGGGCGGCCGTCGGGCATCCGGGCGGTCGGCTCGGACGTCGCACCCAGAGAGCCGCCAAGACCGAGCGCCAACGCTATGGTTCCCGCGACCGGGAGGGCTCGGCGCAGGAAATGGGTCTTGAGGCTTTGGAACCCGGACTGAGCTTTGCTAGACACTATCGTCGATCCGTCGCATCGGCGCCGAACCGTGAGGTCGGCCGCCTGTTGAAACCTCAAGGCTCCCATGTCCTCCCCCAAGCTTAAGGTCGTATTAACCAGACGCCTGCCGGACGCGGTCGAGACGCGGATGCGCGAGCTTTTCGACGCCGAACTGAACCTCAGGGACCGCCCAATGGATCGGGCCGCGCTCGAAGCTGCAGTCCAGAGGGCCGACGTCCTCGTGCCGACCATCACCGATGAAATCGACGCAGACCTGATTAACGGGGCCGGCGACCAGCTGAAGATGATCGCCAACTTCGGCGCAGGCGTGGATCATATCGACATCGACGCGGCGGTGGCGCGGGGCATCATCGTAACCAACACGCCGGGTGTCCTGACCGAGGACACCGCTGATCTGGCCATGAGCCTGATCCTTGCCGTCAGCCGCCGCATCGTCGAGGGCGCGCAGGTGGTGGCGGAGGGCAAGTTCGAGGGCTGGACGCCGACCTGGATGTGCGGTCGCAAGCTGTGGGGAAAGCGGCTCGGCATCATCGGTATGGGCCGGATCGGTCAGGCGCTCGCTCGCCGCGCCAAGGCCTTCGGCATGCAGGTCCACTATCATAATCGCAAACCCGTCAGCCCCCGCATCGAGGAAGAACTGGGCGCGACATGGTGGGACGATCTGGACGAGATGATCTCGCGCATGGACGTGATCTCGCTGAACTGCCCG
>DASVTM010000375.1:0-3569 GCA_036387575.1 Brevundimonas sp. | reverse complement strand
AGCGCCTGATCGCCCTTGATCAGGTTGGCGCGAATGTCCTGCAAGAACAGCTCGCTCGTCATCGGCCGGAAGGCGTTGCGGTCGAAATAGCCCTTGAGCCAGGCGTCGAACTGTTCACGTCCTACCGTCTGCTCGATGGTCTCCAGGAAGGCCGCGCCCTTCTCGTAGGCGATGTCGGTCATGCCGTCGTCGGGATCGCGCCCGTTGAGGTCGAGATGCAGTCGGGTGTCCGCCGCCGGCTGGGTCTTCAACTGTTCCTGCAGCGAGTCCCAGCCGAGAACGCGCTCCTGCTGGGCGCGGGCGGGGCTATAGACCGCCTCCATGATCCGGTTCTGGAAGTAGGTGGTGAAGCCCTCGTTGAGCCAGAAGTCGCCCCAGACGGCGTGGGTCACCGTGTTGCCGGACCAGCTGTGCGCCAGCTCGTGCGCCACCAGCGAGACCAGCGACTTGTCTCCGGCGATGACCGTCGGCGTGGCGAAGGTCAGGCGCGGGTTCTCCATCCCGCCGAACGGGAACGAAGGCGGCAGGACCAGCACATCATAGCGGCCCCAGCGATACGGGCCGTAGAGCGCCTCGGCCGCATCGACCATCTTGCCCATCTCGGAGAACTCGGCCTTGACCGCCTCCAGACGGCTCGGTTCGGTCCAGACTCGGACGCGACCGCCCTCGGAGGCGAACACCAGATCGCCGACCGCGATGGCCATTAGATAGGGCGGGATCGGGTTGGTCATGCGGAAGCGATAGCTGTGCATCGCCTCGCCGTTGACCGCAGCGGCGCTCTCGCCGTTCGGCGTCAGCATCTCGGCGCTCATCACCGCCGTCAGGGTCTGGGGCACGGTGATCCTGGCCGAGTAGGTCTGGCGGACGCCGGGGCTGTCCTGCGTCGGCACCCACGTCCGCGTCAGGATCGCCTGGCCCTGGCTGAACAGGAAAGGCAGCTTGCCGCCCGCCGTCTGCGCCGGGGTCAGCCATTGCAGCGCTGCTGCGTCGGGCTTGGTGGCGTAGTCGATGAAGATCTTGCGGCTCTCGCCGGGGGTGAAGGCCGGGAAGGTCACGGTCAGGGACTGGCCGAGGATCGGGTCGGCGGCGCCGAGCACGAACTGCAGCGGCCCCTTGGCGTCACGCACCGCCTTGATGTCGAGGTTGCGGCTGTCGAGCACGATCTGCGTCGCGCCTGGCTCGGCCGTGATGTCCAGCGCCGCGGTACCCGACAGGGTGTGGGCGGCGAAGTTCGCCGTCAGATCAAGGTCGACGTGCTTGACCCGCGCGATCTGCGGCTGGGCGTAGGAGTGGACGTCCTTGGGATAGGTCACCGGCGCGGTCGCCGAGGCGGGCAGGGGCGGCATGTCCGAGGTGGGAGCCGCAGCCTTCTGCTCGCAGGCGGCGACGGCCAGCACCCCGGCCAGTGCGGCGCTCAGGGCCAGGATCGAGACTGTAGTCTTGCGGGACATGGAACGCTCCGTTGCACTTCGGAGCGGACCTGAACCCCGAAGGGCGTCGAGATCAAGGCCTTATCGAGCGGGACCTACCCGGCTGGAACGGGGACCGCGTTCTGCGACACGAACAGCTTGCCACGTTCGGCGAACAGCACCGCAGCGATGGCGACGAGGCCACAGCCGGTGAAGCCCAGCGCCATCGGAACGACCGTGCCGTTGAACTGCTGGCCGATGGCGAAGCCCGTCAGGGAGCCGAGGATAGTCGAGATGAAGCCCTGAACCGACGAGGCCGTGCCCGCGATATGGCCCATCGGCTCCATGGCCATCGAGCCGAAGTTGCCGGCCATCAAGCCGAAGCAGAACATCGTCAGCGCCTGCAGGATGGCGAAGGTCCAGATCGACTCATGACCGCTGATGACCACAGCGGCATGGATCGCGGCGAGAGCCGTGAAGCCCATCAGGGCCGTATGGCCGATCTTGCGCGAGCCCAGCTTGACCACGATCCGGGCGTTGACGATCGAGGCGATGGCGATGCCGCCTGCGATCACGGCGAAGACTGTGGTGAACAGGCCCGGAGCCTCGAACACGTCGAAGAATATCTGTTGCGACGAGTTGATGAAGCCGAACAGCGCGCCCTGCACCGCCGCCATCGCCAGGGTGTAGCCCATGGCCTGCCGGTTGGTGAGCACGGACTTGAAGGCCAGCGCGATCCGCTTGGCCTCGATGGGCAGTCGATCCTCGGGATGAAGGGTCTCAGGCAGACGCAGACCAGTCCAGATCATCAGGGCGACGCCAGCGAAGGCCAGCACCGCGAAGATGCCCTCCCACGGTGCGACCAGCAGGATCAGCTGACCCAGCGACGGTGCAAGGATCGGCACGCCGAGGAAGACGAGGAAGCTCAGCGACATCACCCGCGCCATGGTCCGCCCTTCGAACCGGTCGCGCACGATGGAGACGGCCAGCACCCGCGTCGCCGCCGAGCCCAGTCCCTGACCGATGCGGGCGATGATCAGGGTTTCAAACGTTGGCGCCAGCATCGCCACAAGGCTGAAGGCGACATAGATGCCCACCCCGATCAGCAGGATCGGCTTTCGTCCGAACCGGTCAGCCAGCGGCCCATAGATGATCTGAGCTCCGCCAAAGCCCAGCAGATAGGCTGTGACGATCCACTGCCGCGTGTTGTCCGACGTCACGCCAAGCGCGTCGCCCATGGCGGGCAGGGCCGGCAGCATGGAGTCGATCGCCAGTGCATTCAGCGCCATCATCAGGGCGATCATGCAGACGAACTCGGGGAAGCCCGGGCCCTTCTTGGCGGATTGACCCTCTGGCAGGGCCCGGATGTCGGAGGAAGGTGACGTCATGTCGGTCAAATGCGCGCCCGGGACACGGATCGCAACCGTTGCCGATCACAAAATGCTGCGCCGCAACATTTACGCTGTTGTCCCATGCACTGTCTTGCCAAGGTGCCGACAGTTCCGACGGAGGACAGCGCCATGCTCATTCTCGCGATCGCCGTGCTGTTCACGTTCGGCGCGATCCTGGCTTGGGACCTTGCCGGGCAGCCCACAAGGCTCCGCCATTTCCGCAAGCTGCTGGGCTTGAAGTCGCGGCGCAAACGATAGCCTCAGTGCTGCCGACCACCCTGTCCCAAGCCAAACGAACACAGCCGCCGCGCTGTTAGAATCGCTTACAGACTGTGAGGTTGTTTTCTGGACGATTGGGTCTATTTAACGTCCTTCCTCCCCGGGGTTATCGCCCCAACGTCTGGTATCCCATGGCCCTCGCTCCCGCCGTCAAGAAACGCCTGCCCCTGATCGTGGCCGGTGTCGTCGTCATTGCGCTGCTGATCGGCGGCTTCTTCTGGTGGCAGGGCAAGCAGCGCTGGGAATCGACCGACAACGCCTTCGTTCAGGCCGACACCACGCTCGTCAGCCCCCAGATCAACGGCTACGTCACGGAGGTGCTGGTCAGCGACAACCAGCGCGTTCAGCCGGGTCAGGTGCTGGTCAAACTGGATGACTCCGACGCTCGCGCGCAACTGGCGCAGGCCGAGGCTAACCTCGCCGCCCTGATCGCCGCCGTCGGCAATGTTGACGCCCGCGCCACCCAGGAACAGGCGATGATCGCGTCGCG
>DASVTM010000374.1:0-2085 GCA_036387575.1 Brevundimonas sp. | reverse complement strand
TGTGGCGAATACGGCCGCTGTTCAGCGGGTGTTGGCACTCACGGCTTTTTGGCCGTCGCCTGACGGGCTGAACCGCGCTGGAAAAGGGTGAGAAACGCCGGGGCCGGAAACTCTCGGCGTAACGTTGTTTGTTACTCCGGTGTTGCCCAGCAAGCAAAAGGGGTTAGCAGTGTCCTGCTAACCCCTTGGAATTGGTGGAGCTTAGCGGAGTCGAACCGCTGACCTCTTGCATGCCATGCAAGCGCTCTACCAGCTGAGCTAAAGCCCCGAACCGAGGGCGCTGAGCCTTTCGATCGGTACGTCGGGTTTTTGGTAGTCCCCGGCGAGGCGGCGTTAGTATGTCAGGGCGATTTCTCGATCAACCCCGCTGCCGCTTTTATTTTCCACCGCTTCAGAACGATCCGAAAGCGGCTTTCAGACCGGGCCGACGCCTTGCGAAAGGCGAGGGCCCGGATCTTGAGTCACGAAATATGCGATGACCTAGAGGTCGTCGTCCTTGCTGCCCTTGGCGAGGTCGCCATCGAAGGCATCGTCGTCTTCGTCTTCGATGAAGGGCACGGAGTCGTCATCATCGTCATCCGCCAGAACGTCGTCGTCGCCGTCGGTGGTGCCCATGCCGGACTCTTCGGAAGGATCGGCGACCGCGTCGTCCTCGTCATCGGGGGTCAGGATCGGCTCATGGCCTTCCTGGTCGATTTCGGGGGTTGCGACCTCTTCCTCTTCGTCCTCGTCGTCGGAGACCTTCTTCTCTTCAACCTGATCCTCGGCGTCGTCAGCGGGGTAACCGCCCGGACGGCCACGACGGCTGCGCAGCTTGATCGCTTCTTCAGGATCGAATTCGGTGTCGCACTTCGGGCAATGCGCAGGGCGACGGGTCAGGTCGTAGAATTTGGCCTGGCAGTTCGGGCAGACCTGCTTGGCGCCAAGTTGGGGATCGGCCACGTGTTGAGAGCCTTTGAATGGATGTGGGGATTTAGGTCGCGTCCCTTGCCACTGTGGGGCCTCGCTGTCAAAAGCCGTCTTTGGTCCCGACGGTAGCGGTTATGGGGCGAACCCCTCTCTTGCCGTCAATCCGGAGCCCAATCGGTGTCTTCAGCCTCCGACCAGACCCGCACCTCCATCAATCTCACCAGCAAGGCCGGCGGCCCCTTGAACGGCACGGTGCGGGCGCCTGGCGACAAGTCGATGTCCCACCGTTCGATGATTCTTGGTGCGATGGCGAGCGGCGTGACCGAAGTCGAGGGGCTGTTGGAGGGCGACGACGTCCTAGCCACCGCCCGCGCAGCCGAGGCGTTTGGCGCGATGGTGGAAAAGCTGGACACCGGCAAATGGCGCATCACCGGCAACGGCGGCTTCCAGTCGCCCGATGACGTCATCGACTGCGGCAATGCAGGCACCGGCGTTCGGCTGCTGATGGGCGCGGCGGCGGGCTATCCGATAACAGCCGCCTTCGACGGCGACGCCTCGCTGCGCAGCCGCCCGATGGGCCGGGTTACAGATCATCTGACCTGCATGGGCGCGACCTTCGACTGGAGCGGCAAGGCCGGTCTTCTGCCGGCAACCCTGACCGGCGGCGCTTTGTCGGCCATCGATCATGTCCAGACGGTCGCCTCGGCCCAGGTCAAGTCGGCGATCCTGCTGGCCGGGCTGAACGCAGACGGCGTGACCTCCGTCACCGAGCCGGAAAAGAGCCGCGATCACACCGAACGGATGCTGCGCGCCTTTGGGGCAGTGGTGGATGTCGAGGAAGATGGCGAGGGCTGGACCATTCGTCTGCAGGGCGGCCAGCCTTTGACGGGAACCAAGGTTTCCGTGCCGGGTGATCCGTCCTCGGCCGCCTTCCCGCTGGCGGCGGGATTGATCGTGCCGGGATCTTCCGTGACGGTCGAGGGCGTCATGCTCAACCCCCTGCGCACCGGCCTTTTCGATACCTGGATCGAGATGGGCGCGGACCTGACCATCACAAACCGGCGCGAGAGCGGCGGCGAGGATGTCGGCGACATCACTGCCCGCTATTCTGCTTTGAAGGGCGTCGTGGTCCCCAAGGCTCGCGCCGCCTCGATGATCGACGAGTACCCGATCCTC
>DASVTM010000373.1:0-8435 GCA_036387575.1 Brevundimonas sp. | reverse complement strand
AGCCTCTGAACCGTCGCGCCACCATCGACATCAACTTCTAGTCCAAAGGGGTCCGCATCACTGCGGACCCCAACGGTCTCGAACGACGTCGAAGACTTCAGACCGCCGGTCCCGCGAAAGCAGGACCGGCGGTTTTGCTTTCGCGGCATGCCTTCGCTTCGAACGGCGTCCAACACTCTTCCGGCCTCGGGGATGACGGAATGGACACTCTTTTGGACGACTTCCACGCGAGCCCGCTTGTCACAGCAGGAGATGGCGCCCTATTAGGGCGCGCCTTGCGCAGCACTCAGAAAGTCCACGGGTTTGCTCGCCAATCTTGATCCTGACTATCCCGAGGAGCCCTCTCTTACGCTCGCCAACGTCCGGCCCTCTGGCTTGGCTGGACGGCGTTTTCTGATCATCACGGCGCCTTTCGGTCCTTTTGGACGCGTTTTGGCCGAAGCTTTGAGATCACGGGGAGCTGACGTCTCCCGAATGATCTTCAACGCAGGCGACGTCCTGTACGGCCGGGGACCGGGCACGATTTATTTCAAGGGCAGCGCAGCGCAATGGCCCGAACGCCTGAGTATGCTTCTCCCCGCCTATACCGACGTCATCGTCTTTGGTGAGGGCGGCCCCTACAACCAGGCGGTGTTGCGCAATACCTCCGGTATCGACGCCCATGTCTGGGTCCTGGAGAACGGCTACTTCCGCCCGGACTGGATCACAGTCGAGCGAAACGGCGTCAACGGCTCCAGCGCCCTTCCTCGGGATCGCAAGGCCTATGAGCCTCCGGCTCCCGATACTCCGGTGACACGACCCGTGGGTAAGATTCTGCCCTACCACGTTCTGAATATCAGTCTTTACCACCTGATCCAGTTGCCAGGACGGTGGATGTTCCCGCGCTATGCAGCTCCCTATACCCAGGCGCCGTGGCTTCAGTGCGCCGGGCATATCCGCCGCTATTTCGGCCTCGCGTTCCAGCCGAGAAATCGCTGCGACACCCCCGCCATCGCCCGACAGGGGCCGTTCTTCATTGCCTGTCTTCAGCGTGAAGGGGATGCCCAGCTACTGCGATACTCTCATTTCGCCGACAACACCGCTTTTCTGGCAGAGGTGATGAACAGCTTTGCCGGCCATGCGCCAGCTGACGCACGCCTCGTGGTCAAGAACCATCCGCTTGATCCGGGTCTGGTGAATCTGGGTCGTATCACGCGCCTCCTCGCCGAGGAACGCGGCATCGCAAAGCGGGTGGATTTCATCGACGGCGGCAACCTGGCCCAGCTTTGCCGGGCTTCGCGCGGTATGGTCGTCAACAACTCGAGCGCCGCTCTCTCCGCTTTGGGGTTCCATACCCCGGTGAAGGCGCTCGGTCAGGCCTTCTTCGATTTCGAGGGGCTGACCGACCAGAAACCACTCGATCTATTCTGGTCAGACCCGGCCGAGCCGGATCCCGACTTGTTCGCCCGCTTCCGGGCTCACGTGATCGCCCGCAGTCAGGTCAATGGCAACTATCACGAGCCGCGCTCCATGCAGCCGACAGCGCTGGCGCTGGCATCGGTGTTTGAGAACCCGTCGCGTCTCTGACTGCGGTCATAATCGCTGAACCTGACGATGTATCCGGTTCGGGGGTTCGGACGTATCTGGTGGTGGGCGAGCATCGCCTATCGTCATCGAGACACGCAATGCCCATACACTCCCGTCTGACCACCCTCGCTGCCGTCCTGGCCATCGCCGCCTGTTCGCAAGGCGAAACGCCTGCAGCCGCCGCCCCAGCGTCCACAGCCGCGTCGCAAGCCGGAGGTCAGCCCTTTCGTGATAGTGGCCGCAGAGAGGTTGCGGTTTTCGCCGGCGGCTGTTTCTGGTCGGTCGAGTCCAACATGGAGCATATCCCGGGCGTGGTCTCTGCCATCTCTGGATATGCAGGCGGGACGTCGCCGAACCCCACCTACGAGGCTGTCGAGGCGGGCAACGGGTATGTCGAAGCCGTTCAGGTGACCTTCGACCCCGCCCGGATCAGTTACCGCCAGCTCGTGGACCGGTTCTGGCGCACCATCGATCCCACTGACGCTCGCGGCCAGTTCTGTGATACCGGCCCTGCCTACGGGACAGCCGTGTTTGCGACTGTTGCCCAGAAGCCCACCGCCGACGCCTCCCGGCAGGCCGCCGCAGCGGCGATAGGCGCTCGCCGCTTCACGACGCGGGTTCGCAATGCCGGCCGCTTCTGGCCGGCGGAAGCGTACCATCAGGATTTTGCGAGGCTCAATCCGGTTCGCTACGGGGGTTACTCGCGATTCTGCGGCCGGGCTGCCCGTCTAAGGGCGATCTGGGGAGCGTAGTTCCTAACCGGAGCGCCGGAAAGGTAAGTAGCGGCGACTGTGGCACTGCGGCCACCCTGTTGCGCTGTCATATCACCGTCGCATTACTGTCGTCCGACATTACAATAGGGGCCCTAGATGGGGCAGGATTTCGTCAGGTCAGCCACCTGACGGCCATGGGCGCGCCTGCCCGCATCATCTGGGGATACAGATACAATGATGAACCGCAAACGCGCGTTCTGGGCTTCTACGGCCCTCTTTACCGGCATGATCGTCGCCGGCGCCGCCTCGGCACAATCGACCGGTTCGTCCGCTACGGAAGTTGAAGAAGTCGTTGTGACTGGCTCGCGTGGTCCTGCGACCGCTGGCGTCGCGATCGCCGAGACGGTCGCCAAGACCCGTAACACGATCAATCAGGAGTTCATCTCCACACAGGCCGCTGGCCAAACCATCCTGCAGACGTTGAACCTGACACCAGGCCTCAGCTTCACCAATGCCGATCCCTACGGCAACTCGGGCGGCAACATCCGCCTGCGCGGCTTCGACGGTTCGCGCGTATCGCTGACCTTCGACGGCATTCCTCTGAACGACACCGGCAACTATTCGAGCTACACCAACCAACAGTTGGACCCCGAATTGATCGAGCGCGCTTCGGTCAACACCGGCTCGACCGATGTCGACAGCCCGACGGCCTCGGCCACTGGTGGCACCATCAACTATCAGACGCTGCGTCCGACCGCCGACATGGGCGGCTGGCTCCAGGGTTCGCTGGGCGACTTCAACTATCGCCGCGTCATGGGCCTGTTCAACACCGGCGAGATCGGCCCTTGGGGCACGACTGCATGGCTCGCCGCCTCCTACACCGACTATGACAAGTTCAAGGGCATCGGCGAGCTGGAAAAGACCCAGTACAACGCCAAGATCTATCAGCCCCTCGGCGACAACGGCGACTTCATCGCCTTGTCGGGTCACTACAACGAGAACCGCAACAACAACAATCAGGGCCCCAACCTCGCAACCACGACCGGCTTCTGCGGCGCGCCTGGCACCGCCACTGCGACCACGCCCTGCCTTGATCAGGTCAAGACCAGCCCATTCGGCTGGGACGTCGACTTCGACCGCACCTATGTTGCACCAACGGTTCGTGCCGGTGTTGCTGACATAGATACCAACAGCGCCAACTACTGGGGTCTGCGGATCAACCCGTCGGACACTGGTAACGTCCGCGGTAACTCGCGCTTCACCCTGATGGACGGTCTGGTCCTGACGGTCGACCCATCGTTCCAGTACACACTGGCTGACGGCGGCTCGCAACAAGCCGTTCTGGCGGAAAACAGCCAACTGCTGCGCGGCACCAAAGCGACCGGCGGTGTCGACCTGAACGGCGATGGCGATCTCCTCGACAGCGTTCGCGTCATGACCCCATCGGTGACCAACACTCACCGCTACGGCCTGAACAGCTCGCTGATCTGGGACATCAATGACACCAACCGTCTGCGCGTCGCCTATGCGCTGGACTACGGACGTCACCGCCAGACCGGCCAGTACGGCAAGATCGACTTCTCCAACCCGACCGATCCCAAGTTCGTCGACCCGTTCGGCGGCCGTAACGAAGAAGACAATCGCATTGTCAACCTTGACGGCTATGTCCTTCAAGCACGCGATCGCAAGTCTATTGCCGAGCTGAACCAGTTCTCGGTCGAATATCGCGGAAAGTTCCTGCAGGACGCTCTGACCGTGAGCCTCGGTGTGCGCGCGCCCTTCTTCAAGCGTGAACTGAACCAGTACTGCTACTCGCAAAACTCTTCGTCGAACGTGCTCTGCACCTCGC
Source organism: Brevundimonas sp. (assembly GCA_036387575.1). Lineage (GTDB taxonomy): Bacteria > Pseudomonadota > Alphaproteobacteria > Caulobacterales > Caulobacteraceae > Brevundimonas. The sequence goes on along the minus strand of DASVTM010000373.1, from coordinate 4,307 downwards.
AACTTCCGAATGCCGCTCTGGCGAACGGTAACGTGACCTTCGGCGCCGCGACGACCCAGTACATTCCGCCTTACGCCCGTGAACTGAAGTACGACGACATCCTGCCCAACCTTGGTGCGACCTATCGCTTCGGCGAGGGCCAATCGATCTACGGCAGCTATTCGGAATCCCTTTCGGCTCCGCGTACGGACAGCCTCTACACCGTCCGCCGCAACCCGACGACAAATGTCATCGACAACCCGACCGTTCAGCCCGAAACCTCTAAGAACTACGACCTGGGTTATCGCTTCACGACCTCGACCGTCGTTCTGCAAGCTTCGGTCTTCGCCAACGAGTTCGACAACCGGATCGTCTCGACCTACGACCCGGAACTGGACACCTTTGTCGACCGGAACGTGGGCTCGGTTAAGTCCACAGGCGCCGAACTGTCGGCAGGCTGGGAACCGATCGAGAATCTGAGCCTCTATGGTACGGCTTCGTTCCTCGACAGCGAACTGCAGGACAACTACGTCCTGAACGCTGCCGGCGCTGTCGCCGCGACCAAGGGCAAGAAGCAGGTCGAGACGCCGGAAGAAATGTACTCGGCTCGCATCAGCTACAAGTTCAACGAGGTGTTCGCGGCCGGTATTCAGGCCAAATACACCGGCGAACGCTGGGTCACCGACGTCAACGACCAAAAGGTCGACGCCTATACCGTCGTCGATCTCGACGCCCGCTTTGACTTCGCGACCCTCGGCCTGGACGGCACCTACCTGCAGTTCAACGTCACGAACCTGCTGGACGAGCAGTACTACTCGACCATCGGCACCCGTACGACGGGTACGCCGGGCCAACCGGGCTACAGCAGCCCGGCATTCGCTGGCGTCGGCGCTCCGCGTACCGTCATGGCGACCCTGCGCTACTCGTTCTAAACAGTAGCCACTCAAGACGATCAGGGGCGGTCCGGAAACGGACCGCCCTTTTTCTTTGTCCGCTCACGCCATTCAAGATTCCGCTGATACGGCTGGCTAGACCCTACGCGCGGCCAGCCTGTCCCGACAGGAAGGCGGCATCCACGCCCATGCCGGCCAACGCGCGGCTCCACTTCGTTTCGTGGTCGCCGTCGAAGATCACGTCCAGATCGGCGTCGGCAGTCAGCCAGACGTTCTCACCAAGTTCATCCTCAAGCTGGCCCTCCCCCCATCCCGCATAGCCGAGCAGGAGCTTGGAACGGCGGGGGCCGGAGGCGACATCGGTCATGGCCAGAAGCGCGTCCTTGGTGCCGGTCATCGCCAGGCCGGTAACGAACGGCACGCTGGCGTCAGGTGACATCCAGTCGTCGGTGTGCAGGACGAAGCCGCGCTCTGCATCCACCGGTCCGCCGACCATGACAGGGCGACCTATGGCGCTGTCGGGAGCCGGGATCTCGAGTTTGGACAGTACGGATTTAAGGTCCACCATCGGCGCTGGCCGGTCCAGCCGAAGCCCCATCGCGTGGTCGGGCTCATGGACGCAGACGAGGATCACCGCGTGCTCGAAGCGTGGATCGCCGATACCAGGCATAGCCACAAGCAGGCGCCCGACGAGGGATTGGAAAGGTTCCATACCTGAATGATCGGCGCCCCACGCTCCCTTTGCAAGGGCTGGCGATCAAAGCCGGCGTCGGCCGGGCCGGATCGCCCGCTTTGCGTCTTGGCGGCGCAACCGCCTGAGCCTATCTGCTGTGTGAAGCAGCGCTTCTTCAGCCAGACATTCCCCCGGAGATCTCCATGACCATCCAGATCGGCGACGCCATTCCCGCCGCGACCCTCGGCACCCCCGCCTCGGACGGCCCCAGGCCGATCACCACCGACGAAATCTTCAAGGGCAAGACCGTCGCCCTGTTCGCAGTTCCAGGCGCCTTCACCCCGACCTGCTCAGCGCGTCACCTGCCCGGCTACATCGACAACGGCGCGGACTTCAAGGCCAAGGGCGTGGACACCATCGCCTGCCTGTCCGTCAACGATCCCTTCGTCATGGGCGCCTGGGCCAAGGCCACGGACGGCTCCGAGGACATCCTGATGCTGGCGGACGGTTCGGGCGATTTCACCCGCGAGCTGGGTCTGACGCTGGACGCACGTGGCTTCGGCATGGGCGAGCGCTCGCAGCGCTATTCGATGCTGGTCAAGGACGGAATTGTGACCGAGTTGAACATCGAAAGCGGCGGCGAGTTCAAGGTCTCCTCGGCCGAACATCTGCTGGCGCAGCTCTGATCGAAGGCAGGGTAAAGAGCGCCGTTGAGCCAAGGGGCGAGCGCTCCTTGGCTCGTCCTCTCGCTACTGCCTGTTCAGTCTTTCTACGATGACCACCGACGTCTTTACCGCCGAGAAGCGCAGCGCCGTCATGCGGCGGGTGAAGGGCAAGGACACCGCTCCCGAACTGGCCGTGCGACGCATTCTGCGCGCGGCCGGCATCGGCTACCGGGTCGGCGGCCAAGGCCTGCCCGGCAAGCCGGATGTGGTGATGAAGGGCCGGGGTGTCGCCCTGTTCGTGCATGGCTGCTTTTGGCACGGCCACGACTGCCCACGCGGGTCACGACAGCCCAAGACCAACGCCGACTACTGGATCTCCAAGATTGGCCGCAACCGTGTCCGCGATGCGCATAACGACGAGATCCTGCAGGCAGAGGGCTGGCGGGTTGTGACAGTCTGGGAATGTTCGATGAAGGCGCCGGACTTTGCAGCCGATCTGATCGCGACGATCAAAGGTCAGGCGGCGACGGTCTCGGCGGCTCCGGCAGCATCCTCGCCAGCCGAGAGTACCTGCTGCAGTGCACCCAGCAGCGCTGGCGGCGTCAGGGGCTTGGAGACGAAATAGTCCATCCCGGCGGCCAGGCAGGCTGCAATATCGTCCGGAGAAGTGTCGGCGGTGACTGCGATTACGGGAGTCGCAGCGTTTGGGCCGCACCCGGCACGCAGGCGACGCGTGGTCTCGCGCCCGTCGAGTTCGGGCATGCGGACATCCATGAAGATCACGTCGAAAGCAGCATCCTCGCAGCGCCGCAGGGCAGCCAGACCGTCGGCGGCCGTCGCGATATCGCAACCCAGCGGGGCGAGAATCAGCTCCACCGCACGACGGTTGATGTCATGGTCATCGACGACCAGCACCCTCAGCGGACGACCCTCTTCGTCGTCCATTTCGTCTTCGACTGACGCCATGTACGGAGCGGGTTCGAGAGAGTCAGGTTCAGGAGCCGGCTGGTCGTTCAAGCTTGATCCTGCCAGCAGAGACGCCAGCAGCGCCTCGACAGCGGCGCCCGGTTCCCCGGCCGGTTCTACGACACCGGCCTGCGATGGGTGGGGCGAAGCGGGCGGTGTGGGCGGCGTGGGCCGCGGCCTCAGTGCGGCACGGCTTATCTCCGACGTCTTCAGGGCTTTGGCAACGTCACTGCGACTGGCTGCGTCAAGGACCTTGACGACGGCCTCCGGGTTGGTCGCTGGAGCGAGCATCAACGACAGCGTAAAACATGCCCCTTCGCCCGGCAGGCTACGTGCGGTCAGGCGCCCTCCCATCAGACCCGCCAGATCACGGCTGATGGCCAGCCCCAGGCCCGTGCCGCCATGGCGTGCGCTGATGCCATCGGCCGTCTGGTCGAACGGCGTGAACAGGCGCGCCAGTTGGGCGTCGGTCATGCCCGGGCCCGTGTCCTGGACTTCGATCAGAAGGGCGTGACCCGAAGGCTCTTCCTGCCAGGATCGTAGCCTCAGGGTGACCGAACCCTCGTCCGTGAACTTCAATGCGTTGGAGACCAGATTGTTGAGCACCTGGCGCAGGCGCATCGCGTCGCCACGCACCATGGCCGGAACGGCGCTGGCGCCCTCAACCCGCAGGGACAAGCCTTTGGCGCGCATCGGACCGGCCCAGAGACGTAGGGTCTGCGCCAACATCGAGCGGAGATTGAAGTCGCCAGCCTCGACTGTCATCCGGCCAGCATCCAGCTTGGAATGGTCCAGCAAGTTATCGAGCAGGCTCTTCATCATCAGCCCCGCATCGGTAATCAGGGCGGCGTTGGCGCGGGCCGACCCGTCCAGCGTTGTGCGATCCATCTCGGACGCCCCGGTCAGGATGGCGCCGATGGGCGTACGTAAATCATGGGCGATGGCGGCGAGGAAGGCCGACCGGCTCGTCATGGCGCGCTCGGCCTCCAGACCGCGACGTTCAGCGTCGATACGGGCCCGGATCTCGGCGGTATAGGCATCGTTCATGCTGCGCCAGGTGCTGATGCAATAGGCGACGAACACAACAACCGAAATGGAGACGGCGGTGACGAAGGCCGGCTCGGCTCCATT
>DASVTM010000372.1:0-2787 GCA_036387575.1 Brevundimonas sp. | reverse complement strand
CATCGCCAAATAGAGGCCTACAGTCAGGGCGCAGCCTAGGCCCAGCGCAGGCCAGAACGGGACGCCGCGTCGCAGCAGCGCCGGGATCACGAGGAACATCGGCAGCGACGGCAGGACGTACCAGAAGGTCGCCTGGGCGTGCTGGGCCATGTTCTCGGCGTCGGGCTTTGATGACCACAGCCAGATCATGCCGAGCACCGAGACCAGCGGCAGGGATGCGATCAAGGCGCCGACGCCGGGCTGTCGACGCGCCACCTCGGACGCCGCCACGATCAGGATCGCGGAGACGACGGCCTTGATCAGCAGGGTGGCGAGGGGATTCACGTCTTGCCGATATGCGCGATGGTGGCGATCTCGACGAGGAAGTCGGGGCGGACGAGGCCGCACTGGATGCAAAAACGAGCGGGTTTCTCGCCCGGGAAATACTCGGCGTAGACCTTGTTCAGCGCCGGGTAGTCGGCCCAGTCCTTGAGGAAGATGTGGTTCATGGTGACGTCGTCCATGGTCCCGCCGGCGGTCTCAATCACCGACTTGATGGTCTCCAGCACGATGCGCGTCTGGCCCTCGGCGTCACCGACGCAGGCGACATTGTTGTCCTTGTCGAAGGCCAGCGTCCCCGAGACATAGACCACGCCGTCCGCCAGCGTGCCGGGCGAGAAGGGGGCGATCGGGGTGACGGTTCCGGGCGGGGTGATGACGGTCTTGGGCACGTTAGGTCTCCTGTTGGGTGGCGGGCGCGATCTGGCCGACGACGCCCTTGAAGTCAGCGACACTGGAGACCCAGCCGAAGAATTTCTCGATGTTGTAGAGGCTGGCCTGCTGGACGAAATCCGGCCCGGCCTGATGGGTGGCGTCCTCGAGCACGACGCCGAAATACTCGAGGAAGAAGCCGTCGCGGAGCGTGGACTCGACGCAGACGTTGGTGGCGATGCCGACGAAGACGAGGTTGCGGATGCCGCGTGAGCGCAGGACGCTGTCGAGCTGGGAGTTGAAGAAGCCGGAATAGCGGGTCTTGTGCAGGCTGATGTCGCCGGGCTGGGGCTTCAGCTCATCGACCAGTTCGTAGTCCCAGGTCCCGCGCGCCAGAAGCTGGCCGTGCAGCTCGGGGCGGGCGCGCATGGTCTTCAGCGCATTGGACTTGTGGAAGTTGGGGGAGCCAGGGCCGCCCGCCTCGACATAGTCGGGATCCCAACCATTCTGGAAATAGATCACCTGAACGCCGGCCCCGCGCGCGACCTCGAGCACCCCCTTGATGTTGGTGATGACCTTGGCGGCGCCCGAGATGTCGAAGCCCGCGAGGTCCAGATAGCCGCCCGGCGAGGCGTAGGCGTTCTGCATGTCGATGACGATGACGGCGGTGATCGCCGGATCGATCTCCAGCGACTCGGGGCGGGCGGGCAGGGTGATCTTGGCGGCCATGAGGAGGGGCGTCCGCGTTTGTGTGAGGTGCCACCCTCTCCCGCTCTGGCGACGGCGCCAAGCCCTGATAATGCGTGGGCCTTGAAGGTGGGGCGGGTTCGGTCGAGAAGCCGGTTCGCGTTGGCGCCATTCCGGGTGATCGAATGACTGAAGACCTTTCCGCTCCTCTGATCGCAGGCGTCGAACTGGGCGGGACCAAGATCGTCTGTCTGCTGGCTTCGGGGCCGGATGATGTGCGCGCTGAGGTGCGGCTGCCGACGACCTCGTCGGACGAGACGCTGGGAGCGATCGCCGAAGTGTTAGCTCGCTGGAAGGCGGAGCAAGGGTTTGCGGCGCTGGGGATCGGCAGTTTCGGGCCGCTGGAGCTGGATGATCGGGCGTCGAATTATGGCGCGATCGTCTCGACGCCCAAACCGGGCTGGAACAATGCAGACCTGACGGTGCTGGGGCGGGGTCTCGATGTGCCTGTGGCGATCGATACCGACGTCAACGGCACGGCCTTCGCCGAGGGGCTTTGGGGTGCGGCTCAGGGGCTGCGGTCGTTCGCCTATGTCACTGTCGGCACGGGGATCGGGGTGGGGTCGATCGTGAACGGCCAGTCGGTGAAAGGGCTCGGCCATTCGGAGGCGGGGCATTTGCGCGTCGGGCGCATCGCGGGCGATGTCTGGCCGGGGAGCTGTCCGTATCACGGCGATTGCGTCGAGGGGCTGGCGGCGGGACCGGCGCTGCTGGCGCGGACCGGGAAGCGCGGCGAGACCCTGTCGGGTGACGATCCGGCCTGGGAAATGGTGGTGCGGGCGCTGGGCGGGCTGCTGCACAATCTGGTGCTGACCACGGCTCCGGAGCGGATACTGATCGGCGGCGGCATCTTCGGCGGCAATGACCACCTGTTCCCGCGTCTGAGGTCGGCGCTGGTCGAGAGCCTTGCGGGCTATGCGACGGGCGACAGGATCGCAGCGATGATCGACGATTTCGTCACGCCGCCGGGGCTCGGCGGGATGGCCGGACCCTTGGGAGCGATCGTACTGGGCCGCAAGGCGCTTTAGCAGGCAGCGAAGCGGCCGCCCGGGATGTCCCGGCGGCCGTCCCGCATTCTGTCGTATGCCGTGCCTCAGGTCGGCAGGGCGTAGGCGATCACTTCGTCGGTGATCGGGGTCTCCATGAAGTGGTGGCCTCCGGGAGCGATGACCAGATATTGGCGGCCATTGATCTCGTAGGTCATCGGCGTCGTCTGACCCCCACCGGGCAGGACGTCGGACCAGACCGTCTTGCCGGTGTTGATGTCGATGGCGCGGATCAGGCCATCGGTCGCGGCGGCGATGAAGATCAGGTTGCCGGCCGTGACGACCGCACCACCGTTGTTCGGCG
>DASVTM010000371.1:0-9867 GCA_036387575.1 Brevundimonas sp. | reverse complement strand
AATCGTGGCAGGTCATTAACCTACCGCAAGAACACCGCCGCCTGCGTTTCTCTTTCCAAATCAACAATGTCAAAGACCGTAAACCGCTCCAGGCGGCCCCACTGTTTTACGCCGGTGAGCGGCGGAGGCGGCGATTTAGTCGCCTCGGAAGTCCGTGTCAACAACCTTCCTAAGAAGGATTTTAACACCGTCGCCAACCCCTTGAGGTCGACTTCCGAACCCCGGAAGGTTCGGCGGAGGCGGCTCTCTAAGGAAGGCCGTTCTCCGTGTCAACCGGGCTTTTTCAAGCCGTTTTGCAGTGAAGACCAAAGCCTTCGGGCCGCAAAAAACCGTCAGGAGAAGCGAGAGGCTTGCCCCTTATTTCGTTACCGAACGATTCGATTGGAGCGCGGAGACTATGTCGACTGCGTTACAGAAGCAAGAAGTTTTTTGAACTTCTCGTCTCCGGTGGAACCAAAAGACTTTCGTCTCAAACTGCTCCGGCGGCCGGCCCGTCTCCGGGCGAGGCGGCGATATACGTAGCAGCCGACGTGGGAGCAAGCGGCATTTTCAAGGCAGCCGATGTTTCTCGCCATGCACCGTCAGCGGACGGCGGTCACTTCCGGATGACCGGCCTCCACAGTGACGGTCTCGTGGGTCAGCCGCTATCCGGCCGAGATATAGGTTCGCAGACTCTCGGCTTCCTGCGTCGCCTCGGCGATCTGGCATTTGACGACGTCACCGATGGAGATCACTCCGGCGAGCCGGCTCTCGTGCAGCACCGGCAAATGCCGGATCCGTCGGTCCGTCATCCGCCCCATCAGTATGGCGACGCTTTCAGAGGGTTTGGCGAAGATCACCTCGGCGGTCATATAGGTGGATACGGGTCGATCCAGAGCAGCGACCCCATCGGCGGCGACGGCCTTGACGACATCCCTTTCGGAGAAGACGCCGGCCACCCGATCGCCGTCACAGACGATCAGGGCGCCGACCCTTCGGCTATCAAGCTGGCCGCAGGCTTGGGAAACCGTCGTATCAGGCGCGATCGTGAAGACCGCACCTCCTTTGGCCTTGAGGATTTCGGCGACGAGCATCAGGCGTTTCCTTCTCTATCGTTGTAGAGAACGACGCCGCCAGAGCTTGCGATCCGGGCAAGGGCTCGTGATCGGGCCTCCTGTCGGGCCGCTTCATGACCGAGGATCGCCCAGACCGGACGAAGAGGCAAACCCTTCAGGTGGTTTTCCGAACCACCGCGCCAACGGACCGATCAGCAGCAGACCTGTCAGAAAGCCGAAAGCATGGGCTTCCCAGGCAATGCCTGCCCCGTCGGCGCCGGGAGCAAAGCCGATCAGGCCAGTTATAGCATTGAGGATCAGGATCACGACAGCCGTGGTCAGGACTCGACGATCCGTCAGCGGGCGGACGCGACCGTCGGTCCCCAGCAGGCGGATCGCGCCGCCTAGCAGGCCGGTCACCGCGCCTGACGCGCCCACCATCGGGGCGTCGCTACCCAGATGGATGAGACCGTAGCCGAGCGTCCCGATCAGGCCGCATACAATATAATAGGCGAAAAAGATGAATCCGCCCTTCGCTCCCGCGAACAGTCGCGCGATGGGCGGACCGAAGGCGACAGCAAAACCCGCGTTCATCAACGCATGCGTCCAGCCGCCGTGAAGCGTCATGCTAGTCAACACTCCGGGCCACCAGCCACCCGTCCGCAAGGTATCGGGGAAGAACGCCCAACGCAGACCTTCGTCGGGCAGGCTCTGCTGGAGGTAGAATAGCGCAGGCATCGACAGCGCGATCAGGATCGGCAGAAGGGGCGCGTTGAATATCTTCTCCCGTCCGTCATCCCCGGGGGGCGGAGATTGCGGCTCCCAGATCGGCGGACCAGCGGGCGGAGCCTCCGTGGCGCCTCCCGGAGTGGTTTCGAATCTGTCCTGGCCAGCGGTCATTCGAACGGAATGCGCGGAGACCTCCACAATCTCAAGCGCTTCTTAATAACCATATCCCATTCTGGCACGGGGGGCGCTTGACGACCCATCAACCAAGTACGCGTGCGGAGACCCGCGATGACCCTATTCCGGACGATCCAGAAGGCCGGTTTTGCGTCCCTGTTCGGAACGGCATGCCTGATGGGTATGACCGCCCCTGCCCTCGCCCAGACGACCGGGTCCGGCGGCGCCGCCAGCTTCCAGGCCGGGTACGGCAACGCCCGTTATGCGGTGACGCAGCCTTCGACCGGTTCAACCCGTGACGCCAACGGCAATCGTCTGATCGTCGACGGCATCATCCAGAGCGGCGCTTCGGCCTATTCAAGAGCCAGCGCAGGCGCAGCCTCCAGCTATGCCGGAGCAGGCTCATCCGGCAACGGCGGCACGACCATCGGCGGCGCGACCGCCATCGGCAACAACCTGAACGTCGTGGTTCAGGGCAACCATAACACCGTGATCGTCAACTCCAGACAGACGAACACCGGCAACATCAACGCCGGGACGGTGTTGAACGGGACGCTAGACCTCGATGATTAATCGCAAACTTTCGACGCGCACGCGTCTGGTGGGAATGGCCTGCGCCGCAGCCGCATTGCTGACTGGCTGCGTCAGTCCGGTCGCCGGGTCGAACGGGATGTACGCCACCCCGATCGGAAACGCGCCGGTGACCGCCAACCCGACGCCCTATTCCACAGCGTTGTACTGCATGGCGGACTACGCCCGACGCTACAACCTGCCCTCGCCGCGCATCGCGGTCGGTCGGATCAGCGACTACACCGGTTCGGTCTCGTCCGACGGCGGTCGCCAGATCACGCAGGGCGCTTCGCTGATGGCCTACTCGGCTCTGGCCAAGTCCGGCGCGCGGATGGTCGAGCGTTACGACACCTCGATCTCGGAGCTAGAGCTTCGCTACGCCAACAACAAGCTGATCGGCGAAGAAGGCGCAGCGCCTGAAAGCAACAGCTACCGCCGCATCCTCGCGGGTCAGGTGCCCGGCTCTGACTTCTATCTGGTCGGCGGCGTGACCGAGGTGAACTACAACATCCGCTCGTCCGGCGTGGATATCGGTCAGGGCGAGACCAATTCGGTCAAGCCGGGCTCGGTGCTGGTGCAGGGCAAGGTGTTCGTCATGAACGTCGCCATCGACCTGCGTCTGGTGCAGACGACCTCGATGGAGGTGGTCGATGTGATTTCCTACCAGAAGCAGATCATCGGCCGCGAAGTCTCCGCCGGCGTGTTCGACTTCCTCGGCGGCAACGTCATCGACATCTCGGCCGGCACCGGCGGGATGGAGCCGGTTCAACTGGCCGTCCGCTCGCTGATCGAGCGTGGCACGCTGGAAATGATGGCGAACCTCTACGGCGCGCCCGGACCCCAGGTCTGTCTCGACGCCGCCAACGATCCTCTGGGCACGGTAGGCCCGACCGGCGGCTATTATCCCGCCTATGCAAACACGGACAGCAACAATGGCCAGACTCGCGCCGATCCAAATCGCTGGCATTCTGGCCGCGACGGCGATGTGCGTAGCAGCCGCTACTGAGGCTGTCGCGCAGGAGGGGCAAGGCCTCGTCCTCAACAACCAGCTGCAGCTCGGCGACGTCATCAGCGGCCAGACCCTCAATGTCGAGGGGGCGACCGATCAGGTGACGGTGTCCAACGCCGCCACGGGCAACAGCCTGTCCGGCGCGACGCAGGGCGTGTCCCTTGACGTGCGCAACGTCCAGACGATGAACGGCAACGCCCGCGCCACCACTGAAATCTCGACAACTGGCGATACCGACGCGGTGATCAACGCCACGACACAGGCCACCGGCAACTCTCTTGCCGGTGGAGCCTACGGCGGTGACTTCGCCATCGATTCCGACCAGCGCGTCGGTCCATCCGAGATCACCGCCTCGACGGCCATCCGGGGCGGCGCGGCGCGCCTGCTGAACGGCGCCAATGTCACCGCTGCAGCGACCGGCAATGCTGCCGCTCTCGCCGGCAATGTCGGCATGATCTCCGGCGCTGTGCATCAGGTTTCGGACGCCTCGGTTCGGGCCGAGAACCTCGCCGAAACCCAGTACATCCCTGCTGCAGCCGTATTCGGCGCCCAAGCGATCAACAACGCCGTTGCCGTCAACGGGACCGATCAGTCAGGCCAGTCGATCTACATCGGCCAGCGCTCAACCGGCGACGCGGTCACGGCCAACACCAGCGCCAACGCAGGCAACGCCTGGGATCTGACCGGCGCATCCGTCGCCACCGCCAACCAGGCCGTGATCGCCAACCAGGGCGGATCGGTCGTCGCCCGCACCCAGCAGGAAAACGTCTCTCAGGTTGCATCGACGGCCGTCACGACTTCATATGATTACGGGCGCGCCGTGGCCTCCGCCGAGGGAACGGGTAATGCGGCCTCAGTCGGCAACAACGACAAATACCTCGAGCTGGATAACAGCCAACTCAACTCGGGTGGGGTCGAGGTCCAGGCCAGCTTCGCAGGCGCGCAGGGTTACGATGTCTATGTCTCAGCCAACGCCGCGGGCAACTCGGTGACGGGCTATGCCTGCGCGGAATGCCAGGCGACGCTGAACGCCACCAACAACCAGATCAACGACGGAAACGTCAGCGCTAGCGCGAACACAACGATCACCGGCGCCAACCGCAACGTGATCACCGGCTCTAACGCCGTCGGCAACGCCGCAACCTTCTACGTTTCGCGCCCGGGTCAGTAATGCTCCGACCCCGGACTGGCCTGATCCCCACAGGCCAGTCGATCCTCCCCTCACGAAATCGCTTGAGCGGGCGCGTTCCTCCCGTATGGGTGGTGCGTCCGGTCGGCTAAGGCGGTCTCGGACGATTCCCTCATTCGGAGCGTCTGCATGATTTCCCCTCGCCGCCTGTTGTTGCTCGCCGCCTCGAGCGCTGCGATTCTGGCGGGCGCTACCCTGCCCGCCATTGCGCAAACTGCTCCAGCAGCGACCTCGGCTTCCTCATCCGTCGCAGCGACACCGTCCGATCCCTGGGCGCAGGCCATCAGCGACATCCCGGCGGATCCAGCCGTGCGCTTCGGCGTCCTGCCCAACGGCATGCGCTACGCTATCCGGCACAACGCCACTCCGCCGCATCAGGCCGCCCTGCGCCTGCGCATCGACGCCGGGTCGCTGTCCGAGCGGGACGACCAGCAGGGTCTGGCCCACTTCCTCGAGCACATGGCCTTCAACGGATCGACCCATATCGCCGAAGGCGACATGACGAAGAACCTCGAGCGGCTGGGTATGTCGTTCGGCGGCGATACCAACGCCGAGACCAGCTTCGACCAGACCACCTACAAGTTGAACCTGCCGAACACTTCGGATGAGGTCGTCGACGCCAGCCTGTTCTCCCTGCGCGAGGTTTCGTCCGAACTCTTGTTCGCTGCCGAAGCCGTGGAGCGCGAGCGCGGCGTTATCGTCGGCGAGGAACGGACGCGCGACGATCCCGGCTATCGCTCGCTCAAAGCCTTGTTTCCTTTCATCGCGCCCGGTCAGCGGCTCGGAGATCGTCTTCCCATCGGGGACCTGGATATCATCCGGACCGCTCCGCGCGACCGGTTCGTCGACTTCTACCGCGCCTACTACCGCCCCGAACGCGCGACCCTCATCGCAGTCGGCGACTTCGACGTCGATGCGATGGAGGCGAAGATCAAGGCTCGTTTCGGCGACTGGACCAATCCGAGTGCAAATGGCCCCGATCCGGATCTCGGCCAGATCAAACCTCGACAGCCCGAAACCCTGATCCACAGTGAGCCGGGCGCCCAGTCTTCGGCCCAGATCTTCTGGACCGTCCCCCACGATGCTTCGCCGGACACCGTCGCAGAGCGTCGGAAGTCGCTGGTTCGCAGCCTGGGCATGTCGGTCCTGAACCGCCGCTTCAGCAATATCGCACGTTTGCCGAATCCGCCCTTCCTCGGCGGCGGGGCTGGCTATCAGTCGCTCTACAATGCGCTGGACGTCGGTACGCTGTCGGTCAGCTTCAATCCGGGCGGATGGAAGCCCGCCATCGAGACGGCTGAGCAGGAACAGCGCAGGCTCGTCCAGTACGGGGTCGGCCAGTCTGAGCTCGACCGCGAGATCACCGAATACCGCACGGCCATTCAGGCCGCTGCGGCCAGCGCAGCCACGCGCCAGACCACCGGCCTTGCCGAGGGGTTGGCCGGCGCCGCGAACGACAACGAGGTGTTCAACACCCCGGCGGACGATCTGAAACAGTTCAACGAAGCTGTCGCCTCGATCACCGTCGATGAGGTCAACGCGGCCACACGTGAAGCCTTCAGCGGTAACGGTCCGCTGGTGTTCATCACCAGCCCTGTCGCCATCGAAGGCGGAGAAGCCGCGGTCACGGCGGCTCTCGAGGCGTCGCGCCAGACTCCGGTGGCTGCCCCGGTCATCGTCGCTGACACCAAATGGCCTTACGACAGCTTCGGCACGCCTGCGCAGCCATCGAGTCAAAGCGAGATCGCCGATCTCGGCGCGACACTCGTCACCTTCCCCAACGGCGTTCGGCTGACGATCAAGCCGACGACCTTTGCGGACAAGCAGATCCTCGTCTCGGTGCGCGCAGGAAACGGCTACCTCGACTTGCCGACCGACCGCGTAACCCCTGTCGCCTGGGCCGCCGCATCCGAATTGGTCGAAGGCGGCCTCGGCAAGCTGACCGCAGCGCAGCTTGAACAGGTTACGGCAGGCAATGTCGTCGGCGCCAGCTTCGGCCCGGACCAGAACGCCTTCCAGTACGGCGGCGCCACCCGTCCCGAAGACCTGCCGCTGCAAATGCAGCTGTTGGCAGCCTACTTCACCGATCCCGCCTGGCGGCCCGAGCCCTTCGCAAGGATTCAGGGGGCACTGCCGCAAAACCTGGCCCAGGCCCGGGCCGTGCCTGCCGGCGCCTTCTCCCTCGATGCGACCGGCCTGCTCTATGGCGGAGATCCCCGTTTCGGCGTGCCAACCGAACCTGAGGTCGCCGCCGCGCGTCTCGACGACATGAAGACGCTGGTGACCGAGTCGGTCTCGCGGGGTCCAATCGAGATCATCATGGTGGGTGATGTCACCGTGGCAGACGCTATCGCCTCCGTAGGCGCGACCTTCGGCGCCCTGCCAACACGCGCTGCTCCGGTCACGCCGTCGTCCAAGGCCTTGGACGTCAAGTTCCCGGCCCCTACGCCCAGGCCGCTCGAGTTCCACCACACGGGCCTGCCCACCCAATCGCTCGGCTACGTTGCCTGGCCGACGATCGACTCCATCGGTGATCGCAAGCCGGGCCGGATCGTCAGCCTGCTGTCGAAGGTCCTCCAGTTGCGGGTGACGGAAGAACTCCGCGAGAAGCAGGGAGTGGCCTATTCTCCGGGCGCGGGCGCCACGTCATCGATCGTATTTCCCGGCTACGGCTACGTGTTCACCCAGATCGAGACGCCGCCTGAGGCCCTGCCCGGCTTCTTCGAGAGCGTGGACACCATCGCAGCAGGCCTGCGCGATACGCCGGTCACGGACGATGAACTTGGCCGGGCTCGCCTGTCGACCATCGAAGGCCTCCGTCGCAGCCAGGCCAACAATGGTTACTGGATCAGCGCCCTGCGCGGCGTCCAGACCGATCCAGCCCAGCTGGCGGCCGTCCGTACGGCGATTTCCGATCTCGAAGCAGTCACCCCGGCCGATCTGCAGAAGGCCGCACAGACCTACCTGCTTCCCGACCGGGCATGGCGCGCTCAGGTGACCGCCGCAGCGGCAACGGCGCCAGCCGCAGAGACGGCTCCGGCCCCAACGCCTGCGCAGTAACGAAAAAGGCCCCGGTGCTTTCGCACCGGGGCCAGTTGGTTTCTCAGGATCGCCGGCGATGAACCGACAACTGCAAAGTATCGGGCCTGGCCTGTCCGCAGCGTGAACGGCCCGTTCAATCCGTCCTCAGATCAGAACACCCGGCCTCCGACGCCGCCGTCCAGCGTCATCGAGGCGCCGGAGATCGAGATCCCCGCAGCCTGAACCGTCTCTTCGCGATACTCGGTATAGGTCTCTTCACGCCACATGGTCAGGATCTTGACGCCGGCGCCGTAGCGGCGAAGTAGCGAGCGCTCGTTGCAGTCGCGTTCGGGACGCTGCGGCCGGCATTCCATGACGCCTCCGCCCAGCGGTCCGCCTTCTCCAGCCTGAACGACTCCGCCCTGGGCCGCCGCCCACGATTGCGCGTAGGCATCGGCGTAGCTGGCGGCGTATTCGGCCACCGCAGCGCTCTGGCCGTACCAGAGGCTCTCGCCCTTCCTGCAGCTCATGGTCTGGCCATGATCGAAGCTGATCTGGTCGACATAGTCGGCCCAGGTGACCTGAAGACGGGTCCCGGCGATGCAGCGATAGAGCTCGCCCTCATAACCGTTGGCGACTTCACGGCCAGGCTGGACCTGCGAGGCGGGGTGGGGAATGTCACGATCGTCGATACAGACCGCCTGGATCACCACCCGACTGGCCATCCAGCGCGAGGCGCTGAATGGAGTGCGGATGACCTGGGCGACAGCTGCGCCCTGGACGTTCAGACCTTCGATGACCGTAGGATAGGGCTGGTCGACGGTGAAGTAGGCGCCGCCGTTGTTGTTCACATAGGTGTCGCCGCGACCGCGGGCGTTAATCAGCGAGTTGGCGTTCGCGTTCGCGTTCGCATTGGCGTTCGCATTGACGTTGACGTTGACGTTCACATTGAAGTTGCCGTTGCCGCCCGGATAGCTCGGGGGCGGCGGCGCTTGGCAGCAGGACGTGGGGGGAGGCGGCGGTGGAGGCGCAGGCGGGGGCTGGCAGCACGAGGGCTGAGGCGGCGGCTGGCACGAGCCGCACTGGGCTACAGCCGCACCGCCGACGGCGCCGAACGCCATCAGACCGACGATCGTCGGCAGCCAGGTCTTGATGCTCACCCGCATGGGCTGGGCTCCCAGAGAAGTCATTCACGCGGACCCTCCACGACATGCGGAACGGTCCAGAGCCCACTTGAAGGCAAAACCCTTGCGTTTCCGTTAGCCAAGTCGTTCTGGCGGCAAGTCATTCCGGCTGGAGGGTCTCCCGGCGCCCGTCTTGCGGCAGGGCCTTCGAAAGGCCGCGTCATGTTCCATTCCGGTACCCAGACCTTGATCGACCACTGGACCGCCCTGCCGGAGGCGCGGCGGGTTCCTGCGCGTGCTGACTTCCAGCCGATGACGTTCGGACCGCTCACGCCAAAGTTGTTCATCGTTGAACGAGAGGGCGCACGGATGCGGCTGGCGGGCGGCTGGGTCGAACGTTTGCATGGCCGCGTGCTCCGCGGCGCCGACTGGCTGTCGGTGTGGAGCGAGGCCAGCCGGCCGATGGTCACCGCTGCAATGATTCAGGCCTTCCGGGAGGCGCGGCCGGTCGTCCTTTCCGCCGACGCCGCCGGACTGGCGGGCGTGATCGAGATCGTCATCGCGCCATTGCGGAACAGCGATGGGCTCGCCGATCGATTGGTCGGTCTGTATCAGGCCGTGAGTCCGCTTGACCGGCGCGCGGACGATGTCGGACCTCTGACGGCACGCCTCTCCGTCGGCGTGGGCGGGACAAGCCGCGCTCCTCTAAGCCTCGCGGCCGTGGACGGTCGCCGGATCGCCTGAACCCGAACCCGCGGCGTTCAGGGGCGGATCAGCAAGGGGCTTGCCTGCTCTGGATACCGGTGTCACCAAACACGGATGATCTGGAACCGCCGCACCCTTCTCGGCGCCGCAGCCTTCACAGGCAGCGCTGCCGCCTTGCCCCATACAGCCCGGGCCATGAGCCAGACCGCCAGGCCGCCCCAGACCTGGCCCGCCGCAGGTCCCGACCTGACCGGATCGCCGTCCGCACCCGTGGTCGTCCCTGCGCCGGAAGAGCCTTCGGGGCTATTGTCT
>DASVTM010000370.1:0-1957 GCA_036387575.1 Brevundimonas sp. | reverse complement strand
CGTCCTTCGCCAGTTCCGCCTCGATGAAGCCGAAACGCCGGACGAATTTGGCGTTGGCGCCGCGCAGGGCGTCCTCGGGTTCGACCTGCAGCTTGCGGGCCAGGTTGGCGACGACGAACAGCAGGTCGCCCATCTCGTCGCGGGCCTTGTCGAGGTCTCCGGCGGCGATCTCAACGCGGAGTTCCTCGACCTCCTCGAACAGCTTGTCGAACACCTCGTCGGTGGACGGCCAGTCGAACCCGACCCGGGCCGCGCGCTTGGTCAGCTTGGCGGCGCGGGCCAGCGCAGGCAGGCCGACCGGAACATCGTCCAGCACCCCATGCTGAGCCTTGGCGGCCCGTTCGTCGGCCTTGATGTCTTCCCAGCGCGCCTTCTGGGCCACGGCGTCGGCCTTCGCCGCCTCGTCCCCAAAGACATGCGGATGCCGCCGTTCCAGCTTGTCGGACATGGCGTTGGCCACGTCGTCGAAGGTGAACAGCCCGGCCTCCTCGGCGATTCGCGTCTGGAACACGGTCTGGAACAGCAGGTCGCCGAGCTCGGACTTGAGCTCGGTCATGTCGCCCCGCTCGACCGCATCGGCGACCTCATAGGCCTCTTCGATCGTGTAGGGCGCGATGGTGGCGAAGGTCTGCTCCAGGTCCCACGGACAGCCGCCGTCCGGGTCCCGCAACCGCGCCATGATGCCCTGCAGGCGTTCGATCGGGGTCATGCAGCAGCCCCATCACGCGCTTCCAGCGCCTTGCGGATATCGTCATGCCGCGCGGGGGTCAGGGGATAGCCCTTCAGCACCCACGCGGCTCCGGCCAGCAACAGTCCGGGCACGAGGATGAACAGGATCTGCAGTGTCACAAGCGACATCTCGCTGTTCCCTGCGGCAGGCGCTACCGCCTTGAAGCCCACCCACTGCAGGATCAGATACGGTATCAGGGCCACGACGTGCCCGATCTTGGTGGTCGCCGACAGGATCGAGAACATCAGGCCGGTCCGGTCCACGCCGGTCTCCAACCGCACCTCGTCGCCCACGTCGGCCATCATTGCGCGCAGCAGGAACAGTCCCGCCGCATAGGGCAGTCCGGCGATGAACATGGCCACGGCGGTCAGGGCGAAGCTGCCACCCGGGACCAGGGTCGCGCCCACATAGAAGACGGCGAAGACCAGACTGGCGACAGCGAGGGCCTTGTCCTTGCCGATCTTCGTCGCCAGCCAGGCCCAGAACGGCGCCCCGACCAGTCCGGCGATGAAATACAGCAGCATGAACAGCGAGGCCTCGGTGTGCCCGTAGCCCTTCACCTGACCGAAGAAGAAGAACAGCAGCGACCCGGTGATGCCCGGCGCGACGCCCAGCAGAACGTCAGCCCACAGCAGCTTGCGCACCGCAGGGCGCTTGAATAGCTCCAGATACGCCTTGGGTCCGCCATGGGGCGCGGCCCCGGCGTTGACCGGCTCGGGCACCACGAACATGGCCAGGCCCATGGTGACGGGCAGGGCGATCAGGATGGCCCAGCCCATGATCCGCACCCCGTCCGCATAGGTGCCGATGCCCAGCTGGATCACCACCGTCGGCAGGATCAGGATCAGGATCACGCCGATGATGTTGAACACCTGCCACCAGCCGAAGACCCGGCTGCGCTGGTCGTACTGCGGCGCGAGCACCGACGCCCAACCGAGCTGGCCCAGAGTTCCTATGGAGAAGCCGAGGTAGAGCACCAGCAGCCATGCGAACAGATAGATGGGCCCGGCGCCCGGCTGGACCACGACGAACATCATCAGGGCGGACAGCATCAGGATCGGCGTCGACAACACCATCCACGGGCGATAGCGGCCGAACCGCGTCCGCGTCTGATCCATGCCCCAGCCGATGAAGGGATCGAATGTAATGTCGATCAGCCGCACGATCATGAATACAGCAGCCACCACGCCCAGCTCCAGACCCACATGGGTGGCGTAGAACTCCGGC
>DASVTM010000369.1:0-4314 GCA_036387575.1 Brevundimonas sp. | reverse complement strand
GGCGAACCCGCCCTGGCCAAACTGCGTCTTTTCCAGAAGACTCCGGCCGAACTGATCTGGTTCGCACCGCACGGGGCGCCGACCGGCCCGAGCGCGCTGCAGGGCGGCCCCACTCCATCTGAGCGACTGCCGACCTCTGACGATCTGATTGGAGCACGGCTGGTGTTCATCGCCGTCGAAGATGAAGACGTTGCACACGAACTAGCCGCCCTCGCACGTGCAGCCGGAGCCCAGGTCAACGTCGTCGACCGTCCGGCGCTTAGCGACTTCCACACCCCGGCCTTGATCGACCGCGACGAAGTGGTGATCGGCGTGGCGACCGGCGGCTCGGCCCCCATCCTCGCTCGCGATGTGCGCAGCCGCATCGAGGCCGTGCTGCCCGCAGGGCTGACCGAGGTCGCCAAACTGGCCCGCGACCTGCGCGACACGGTTATCGCATCTGTGCCCGACTTCATGGCCCGTCGCCGGTTCTGGGAGAAGGCCTTCCGGGGCCCTGCCGCTGATCTGGCTGCCGCCGGTCGCACGGCCGAGGCCCGCCGCGAGATGCTGCGCCTGCTGAACGCCGCCAGCGAAATCAACACTGGGCCAGATCAGGGCGTCGTCCATATCGTCGGCGCGGGCCCGGGCGATCCTGAACTGCTGACGCTGAAAGCGCTGCGCGTCCTGCAGGATGCAGATGTCATCATCCATGACAAGCTGGTGCCCGACGCCATCCTCGACCGCGCCCGCCGTGACGCCCACCGGCTGTATGTCGGCAAGAGCCGCAGTCACCATTCGGTGCCTCAGGCCCAGATCGGACAGCTGATGGTCGACGAGGCTCGCAAGGGTCAGCGCGTCGTGCGGCTGAAGGGCGGTGATCCGTTCGTCTTCGGCCGCGGCGGCGAAGAGCTGGAGGCCATGCGCAAGGCGGGAGTGCCGGTATTCGTGATCCCGGGCATCACAGCGGCGATCGGCTGCGCGGCCTCGGCCGGTATTCCGCTGACGCACCGCGACCACGCCCAGTCGGTGACCTTCGTCACGGCGCAGGAAAAGTCGGGCGGCGTCGCTCCTGACTGGCAGCGGCTGGCAGGGCCGAACCAGACGCTCGCCGTCTATATGGGTGCAGGCCGTGCGGCCGAGACCGCCGCTTCCCTGATCGAAGCCGGGCGTGATCCCACAACCCCGGTAGCCATCGTCGAGAACGGCAGTCGTCCGGACGAACGGGTCATCAATGGCTCGCTCGCCGAACTCGGAGGCATGGTCGCGCGGGCGAACCTGACCGGTCCCGCCCTGCTGTTCGTTGGCGAATGCGCGGCCTTCTCTGCGGCCCAACTCGACGTTCGCGCGGAGCTGGTCGCATGAAGATCGTCACCGCCAACCGCCTGAGCGACGGCCGCGTGATCTATGTGGGCGCGGATGGATCAGCCGTCGACGACCTGTCTCAAGCCGCCGTCCTGGACGCGGATCAGGCCGAGTCAGCTCTGGCCCAGGCCGCCGCCCGACCTGACACATTCGTGAACCCGTATCTGGTCGAAACCGATCACGGCGTCTTCACCGGCCGCGACCGGCTGAAGGAGAGCATCCGCTCTGCCGGTCCCACGGTGGGCAACAGCCTGAAGCATGAGATCGCCTGATGTACCGCTACGATGAGTTCGACGCCGCCCTCGTGCGGGAACGGGTCGAGGAATTCCGCGATCAGGTCGAGCGTCGCGCGTCCGGCGCCCTGACCGAGGACGAGTTCAAGCCGCTGCGGCTGATGAACGGCGTCTACCTGCAACTGCACGCCTATATGCTGCGCGTCGCCGTCCCCTATGGCGTCATGAGCGGCGGCCAGATGCGGCAGCTTGCCCACATCGCGCGCACCTATGACAAGGGCTACGGCCACTTCACCACGCGCTGCAATATCCAGTACAATTGGCCTGCGCTGACGGATCTGCCGGCGATCCTCAGTGATCTGGCGGACGTCGAGATGCATGCCATCCAGACGTCCGGAAACTGCATCCGCAATACAACCACCGACGTCTTCGCAGGCGCTGCGGACGACGAGATCGAGGATCCGCGTCCCTGGTGCGAGGTCATCCGCCAGTGGTCGACCATCCATCCGGAGTTCTCGTTCCTGCCGCGCAAATTCAAGATCGCCGTGGTGGCGTCCGAAAAGGACCGCGCCGCGATCCGCACCCACGACGTGGGCCTGCAGATTGTGAAGGGCGCCGATGGCGGAACCGCCTTCCGCGTCTTCGTCGGCGGCGGTCAGGGCCGCTTACCGCATATCGGTCAGGAGATTGCCGCGGCTGTTCCGGGCCACGAGTTGCTGGCCTATCTGACCGCTATCATCCGGGCGTGGAACCTGCTGGGTCGTCGCGACAACATCCATAAGGCGCGCATCAAGATCCTCGTCGCCTCGCTCGGCATCGACGCGTTCCGCGAGGAGGTGGACAAGCATTTCGTTACCCTGCGTCAGGAAGACCTGCGGATACCGGATGAGGAACTGGCGCGCATCCAGTCCTATTTCGCCCCGCCCGCGTTCGCCGATCTGCCACGCCAGTCCGCCGCCTACGACCGCGCGGTGCTGGCCGATCCCGACTTCGCCCGGTTCAGCCGCAACAACGTCCGTCGCCACAGGCAGTCCGGTTATGCCTCGGTCGTCGTATCGCTGAAGCCGCTGGACGGCGTGCCCGGCGACATCACCGAGGCCCAGATGGAGGTCGTCGCCGATCTGGCGCTTCGCTACTCTTTCGACGAGGTCCGCGCGGCCTATGAGCAGAACCTGGTCCTGCCACACGTCAGGCTGGACGAGACGCCTGCCCTGTGGCGCGAGCTGCTGGTGGCGGGTCTGGCGACGCCGAACGCCGACCTTGTGACGGACATCATCGCCTGCCCGGGGCTGGACTATTGCAGCCTCGCCAACGCCCGGTCGATCCCTGTGGCGCAGGCCCTGTCGAAGCGTCTGGCCGATCTGGACTGGCAGGAAAAGGTCGGGCAGGTCCGAATCAATATGAGCGGCTGCATCAACGCCTGCGGTCACCACCACGTCGGCCATATCGGCGTGCTGGGCGTCGATCGGAAGGGCGAGGAATACTACCAGATCACCGTCGGCGGCTCACCGGACGAAAAGGCCGCGCTGGGCGAGATCGTCGGCAAAAGCCTGCCTGCAGACGAGGTCGCCCCGGCCATCCAGCGCGCGCTCGATCGCTATCTCGAGATCCGCAACGAGGGCGAGCTGTTCATCGATACCGTCCGCCGCCTCGGCGCCGATCCCTTCCGCGACGCCATTTACGCCTATGAGTTCGCCGATGCCTGATTCAGTGATCCTTGGGCTACAACTGCTGGAATCCATCCAGAACGGCCCGCGTCTGAGCGTAACAACGCCTCTGGAAGAGGTCGAGGGCGTCGCCGCGACCTCCGACGTTCTGGTGCTGGAGTTCGACGCCTTCCGGGACGGGCGTGGCTTCTCGCTGGCTTCGATCCTGCGAGAGCGGGGCTATACGGGTCGGCTGATCGCTGCGGGGAAGGTCCTGCCTGATCAGGCGCGTCATCTGCGCCGCACCGGCTTCGACGCGGTCGAGCTGAATCCCGGCGCGGATCTGGCAACGTGGAAGCGGATGGATATGGCGTTCGACGCTGCGTACCAACCCGCGATCGACCCAACGCTGACGATCTGGCAACGACGGGCTGCGGCTCGGGGCGTTACGCCTCCCCCGGCTCCGAAGGATGACGCCCCGGAGATCGAGTCCAACCTGCAGTCGCTCGCCGACCGACTGAACACCGAGCTTGTCGGAGCCGACGCCGCGACCATCGTCAAGGCGGCGCTCGATCCCAAACTGGGCCTCGCAACCGCTGCGATTTCCTCATTCGGGGCCGAGTCCGCCGCCCTTTTGCATCTGATCGCCGAGGAAGACCCTGCGCTGCCTGTAGTCTTCCTCGAGACGGGCCAGCATTTCTTCCAGACCCTGCAGTACCGCAGTCAGCTGACTGCGAAACTGGGCTTGACCGATGTGCGACTGATCACACCGGATGCCGAGGAAAAGGCAGATCTGGATGCGCGCGATGACCTGTGGAAGACCGACGCCGACGCCTGCTGTGACCTCAGGAAGACCCGCCCGCTGGCTCGCGCAACGGCGGGGTTCTTAGCCCTGATCACCGGCCGGAAACGCTATCAAGCCGCGACGCGCACGGCGCTCCAGCCGTTCGAGGTTCTGGACGGGGTGCTTCGCATCAACCCGCTCGTCAACTGGACATCCGACGACGTCGAGGACCATCTCGTCGCCCACGACCTGCCCCGCCACCCCCTGGTGGCCGAAGGCTATCCCTCGATCGGCTGCCACACCTGCACCC
>DASVTM010000368.1:0-4283 GCA_036387575.1 Brevundimonas sp. | reverse complement strand
AGCCGATAAATTCGGTCAGTTCGTCGAAATCGGCGCACAGAGCGCGGTTCGGATTGACGTTGAAACCTTTCGCCGCGAGCCACTCGAAAATCGCCCAATGCGTCGGAAACGCTTTTTGATTTCCGGCGAGCAAATCATACGGAAACATATCGAGACGGCGCGAGGCGACGATGGACGCGTCGAGCTGGCGCAAAGTTCCGGCGGCGAAATTGCGCGGGTTGGCGTAGGTGCGGCGACCCTCGGCTTCCGCCGCCGCATTGAAGGCCGCAAAACCTTCGTTGGGGGCGTAGACCTCGCCCCGCACTTCGATCAGGTCGGGCCAGCCGGAGCCCGCGAGCTTGGGCGGGATGTCTCTAATCGTGCGCAGGTTAGCCGTGATGTCCTCGCCGGTCCGGCCGTCGCCGCGCGTCGCGCCCTGGACCAAAATGCCGTGTTCATAGCGGATGTTGGCGGAAAGACCGTCGATCTTGGGTTCGGCGACAAAGGCTACAGGATCGGCATGCGGCAGCTTCAGGAAGCGCTGGATACGGGCGACGAAGTCGGTGACGTCGCCGTCGTCGAAGGCGTTGTCGAGCGACAGCATCGGCACGCCGTGACGCACCTCGGAGAACTGGCTCGACGTCGGTGCGCCCACCTTAAGCGACGGGGAATCCGCGCGGATCAGCGTCGGGAAACGCGTCTCGATGGCCAGGTTTCGGGCCTTCAGGGCATCGTAGTCGGCGTCGGTGAGTTCGGGCGCTGCCTCGTTATAGAGGAAGTCGGCGCGTCGCATCTCCGCCGCCAGCCGGGCCAACTCCTCGGCCGCCTGCGCTTCAGTCAGGTCCTCGACCGGGAGGGATGCTTGCGGATTCGTCTGGGCCATCGAGGGTTTCTACCACCCTCGCGGGGGAGGAATGGACTCCCGATGATGGGATTTTTGCTGCTGATGACAGAACCGTATGCTGACCGGCCCAGCGGCGAACGTTAGGGTCGGCATCCGTAATAGGAAGACCTCATGATGCGTCGCGCCGTCCCGCTTGCTTTCACCATTTCGATAGTTGCCCTGCTTGCGGGCTGCCAGACCGAAGCTCCTACCGCTTCCGCCCCGACACAAGCGCCGGCGATCCCGGCGGCCTCGCAGCAACTGCTCGACGACGTTCGTATCCTGTCGGCCGACGACATGGAGGGGCGCGACACCGCATCGCCCGGTGGTGAGCGGGCGCGGACCTATATCGTCTCGCGGCTGGAAGCGATGGGGGTCGAGGCCCCGCCCGTCGGTCGTCTTCAACCGTTCGAGGCCGAGGTTCCCAGCCGGTCGGGCCTGATGCGCTATAAGGGGACCAACATCATCGGCCTGATCCCGGGGACGCGGGTCGCGGATCGCTACATTGTCGTCACCGCCCACTATGACCACGTCGGGATCAGCGGTGGCCAGATCTATAACGGCGCCGACGACAACGCCTCGGGCGTCGCCACCATGCTTGAGATCGCGCGCCGCCTGAAGGTTCAACCACCTGAACACAGCGTCGTGATCGTCGCCTTCGACGGGGAGGAGAGGGGGCTGATCGGGGCCAAGCATTTCGTTCAGGCGCCGCCGGTGCCCCTGACCTCCATCGCCCTCAACCTGAACTTCGACATGACCTCGCGCGCAGAGACCGACGGTCATCTATGGGTGACCGGGACCTACCAGAACCCGACGCTGCGTCCGATCCTGCAGGGCATCCCTGCCAACGGCGCGATCTCACTGTCGTTCGGCCATGACACGCCACAGGACACCGG
The DNA here is from genome assembly GCA_036387575.1 of Brevundimonas sp. Classification (GTDB taxonomy): domain Bacteria; phylum Pseudomonadota; class Alphaproteobacteria; order Caulobacterales; family Caulobacteraceae; genus Brevundimonas. The sequence goes on along the minus strand of DASVTM010000368.1, from coordinate 2,525 downwards.
CACGGACAACTGGGTTGAGGCCTCGGACCACGGCCCGTTCTTCAAGGCCAATGTCCCGTTCCTCTATATGGGTGTCGTCGATCACCCCGACTATCACCGGCCGTCCGACGACTTCGAGCGCATCACACCCTCGGCCTTCATCAGTTCGACCGAACTCGCCGCCGCCGCGTTTCGGGCGCTCGACCAGTCGCTGGATCGGTAACGCATTTCGGTTGCAAACATAGGGCTTGCACGGAGCGTCCGTCAGGCGCTCATCTCGCGGCGCGGGAGAGCAAAAACATGACGGCAACGACCGGATTCGACCTTCAACACATCCAGCGCGTGCGGAAATGGGCCATCGGGCTCAGTCTGTTGGCGGCCGTGGGACTGTCGATGTTCACGGGCACCCAGTGGGGTGACGGCATGTTCCACGAGGGTGTCGAGCAGTTCGGCGTCGCCGCCATCGTGATCTCCATCGTCGGGCGGGCCTGGTGTTCGTTGTACATCGGTGGACGCAAGAAGGCGGAGATCGTCGCCACGGGTCCTTATTCGATCAGCCGCAATCCCCTCTATCTGTTCAGTCACATCGGGGCGGTGGGCATCGGAGCCCAGACGGGCAGCGTGACCCTGGCTCTGCTGTTCATGGCCGTGTCGGTGGTGGTGTTTCACTTCACCGTCCGTCGTGAGGAGCTCTGGCTGCTTCAGGCATTCGGCGCACCCTATGCAGACTACATGCGCCGCGTTCCTCGCAACGGGCCGGATTTCTCCCGATGGCATGACGAAGCTTCACTGGAGATCAGACCGCAGTTCTTTCTGACCACGATCCGCGACGGTCTCGTCTTCTTGCTCGCCGTGCCCATTTTCGAAGGTATCGAGCATATGCAGGCGATCGGTTGGCTCGCGACCCTCCTCCGGTTGCCATGATCGACAGACACGCGATGAAATGCGCACCCGTACTGGCCGCAATGACGCTGTTTGTCGCGCTTGCCGCCTGCGATGACGTCAAGACGCCCGCATCTACGGCCGAGGCTCCGGCAAAGTCCGTTACGGCCGCCTTCACACACCAGATCAGCAGCGACCTGTCCGGCTATTACATTCCCGCCACCCCCATCTCAGTTGATGGCTACAGGGTAAAGGCGCTCTTCCTCGGTCAGGGTGCGGACTTTGCGGCGTGGGAGGGTGGAGCGAAATCCGGCGGATTCGCACCGGTGATGATCGAGTTCGAGAAGAACGGAGCCACGCCGATCCGCGTGTTGCCCCAAACCTATTCCGTCAGCGACGGTCGGGTCCGATTCGAGGGCGTCGATCCCCGGTTGGGCAATGTCGCCTTCACCGGAACGCTCGATCAGAACGCGCTGGCTACGGCACGGCGCAATCTCGGCGACGAGGCCCCGGTGCTGACCGGGACCCTACGCGCAGGCGGGACAGCCTTTGGCCACCAGAAGTTCCGCTGGTACGGCGGTGATTGAATCAGAAAGGGCGGGTCTCGCGACCCGCCCTCCAGAAACATTGGTAGTCGTTTAGGCTACGGTCGCCTTGACGATCTTGCCCGGCGCGCGGGGTGGTTCACCCTTCGGCAGGGCGTCGACATGGTCCATGCCTTCGATGACCTCGCCCCAGACGGTGTACTGGCCGTCGAGGAAGCCGGCGTCGTCGAGGCAGATGAAGAACTGCGAGTTGGCGGTGTCGGGCTGTGAGGTGCGGGCCATCGAGCAGACGCCGCGGACGTGAGGTTCCTTGGAGAACTCCGCCTTCAGGTTCGGCTTCTTGGAGCCCGAGGTGCCGGTGCCGGTCGGATCGCCGCCCTGGGCCATGAAGCCGGGGATGACGCGGTGGAAGACCACTCCGTCGTAGAAGCCTTCCTTGGCCAGTTCGGTGATGCGGGCCACGTGGCCGGGGGCCAGATCGGGCCGCAGCTTGATGACCACGTCACCAGTGTCGAGGGATAGGGTCAGTGTTTCGTCGGCCATAGGCGCGCTCCGTTTCAAGTTCGGTTCTTCTATTCCGGTCGGGGGTCATAGCCCGTGACGGCCGTGGGGGCTATGTGGGAAGCATGAGTAATGACGAAAAGCCCCCCAAGGCGCCTATTGTAGCCGAACCCGAGCCCGCGCGACGCAAGATGGTGCGTCCACCGACCGGCGGCACGGCCCAAGGCCGGGGCATGGGAACCCAGATCAAGACGGCCGACAAGAAGTCGATGTCGTCCATCCAGTGGATCAAGCGCCAGCTGGCCGATCCCTGGTCGGAACGCGCCCGCGCCGAAGGCTGGCGTAGCCGTGCGGCCTTCAAATTCAGCGAGATAGACGACCGGTTCCACCTGTTGAAGAAGGGCTCGCGGGTCATCGACCTCGGCGCGGCTCCCGGCGGCTGGATTCAGGTGTGCGTCAATCGCGGCGCCGCCGCGGTCGTCGGTGTGGACCTGCTTCCGATCGAGCCGATTCCCGGATCGATCCTGATTCAGGCCGACTTCACCGACGCGGGCGTGGACCAGCAACTGATCGACGCGCTTGGCGGTCCGCCGGACATCGTGCTGTCGGACATGGCCC
>DASVTM010000367.1:0-2465 GCA_036387575.1 Brevundimonas sp. | reverse complement strand
CGATGACGCGAACGTCGTCGTCCATCTCGTCCAGCAGCGGGATCACCGATTGCTTGCAGGGGTGGGTGATATTCAGGCCGCGGAATCCTGCCTTCTGGGCTTGGTCGAGGAGGCGGGGGAGGGCGTCTGCGCCGTCAGGCTCACCATCCAGATCCATCAGCACATAGTCGTAGTCCAGCCCCGCCTCCGCAGCCTCGCGCATGTGCATCGCGGGCGTGCGCGACGTTCCGATGCCTGATCCGATCAGCCCGACCCGGAGTTGATCTCCGGGTCGGCTTTCGGCTGCGCCCGACGAGACTGGGGAGGGGGGCTGCATCTCTACTGCGCGCCCTCGGCTTCGGACGGCAGGTCGATCTCGACGCGTACGACCGGTCCCAGGATAAAGACGTAGGAGAGGACACCGATCAGGGCGACCACGCTGATGAAGGCCAGCCCGCCGAAGAAGGAGCCGGTCGCGGCGACGACGAAGCCGATGACCAGCGGCGTCAGTATGCCAGCCATATTGGCGCACAGGTTGAACACGCCGCCCGTCAGACCGATCAGCCGCTTGGGCGCGACGTCGGAAATCAGTGTCCAGCCGAGGTTGGTCATGCCCTGACCGAAGAAGGCGATCGACATGATGGTGATCACCATCCGGTTGTCATCGACGAATGCCGCACCGACGATGCAGGACGCCAGCAGCAGTCCGGCGACGATCGGCAGTTTGCGTGCCAATGTGGCGTTGCCGGTCTTCTTCAGCAGGTAGTCGGAAACGATGCCGCCGAGGAAGACGCCGATCGAGGCGCAGATGAAGGGCATGACGGCATAGACCCCGACCTTGAGCCAGGACATGCCCCGCTCGGTCGCCAGATAGGTCGGGAACCAGGTCAGGAAGAACACCAGCGTCGAGTTGCCGGCGAACTGGCCGATCGAGGCGCCGAGGATCTGGCGCTTGGACAGCAGACGACCGATGTCGCGGAAGTCGAACTTGGTCAGGGCGCCCTTGTGAGCCAGACCCCCGCCCGCTTCGATGTAGTCGAGCTCGGCCTGGTTCGCCTGCTTGGCCTCATGCGGCTCGCGATAGACGAACCACCAGAGAACGCCGAAGGCGATGCCGGCCGCGCCGATGATGAAGAACAACATGCGCCAGCCGAAAGCTGCCGTGATCCAGAACAGCAGGGGGCTCAGGAAGGCGAGGCCGAAATACTGGCCGACGGAATAAACGCCGGTCGCCCGGGCCCGTTCGTGCTGAGGAAACCAGGTCGAAAGGATGCGACTGTTGGCCGGATAGCAGGGCGCCTCGGCGACACCCAGACCAAGGCGAAACAGCAGCAGCGTTCCCACACCGCCAACGAAAGCTTGCAGCAGGGTGAACAGGGACCAGAAGCTGACGGAAAGGGAATAGGTCAGTCGCGTGCCGAAGCGGTCGAGGAACACGCCGCCCGGGATCTGCGACGCCGCATAGGTCCAGGAGAAGGCCGAGAAGACGATGCCCATGACGGCGGCGTCGATTCCCAGCTCCTTGGTCATCACGGGCGCAGCCACCCCGAGAATGGATCGGTCGAGGTAGTTGATCATCGTCCCGACCGTGACGAGAGCCAGAATCAGAAACCGGGCATTGCTGCGCTTGCCTGTCGTCGCGCCGATGTGCGCCATGCCGTCTCTCTCCTAATGCCCGCCGGGATTGACCCGCCGGCTTATGTTTGAGGTCGATCACCGCGCCTGTAGAAGGGCTTCGGCGATCGCTCGTCGCCGTTGTTCGGCGCTGAACTCACTCTTTCGTACAAAATGCGCTTGATCAAGACCGATCGTCCGGTGTTAATCGCCGCAAGGAAGCGATCGGCAACAGATCGCCCATTGGAAATGCACATTCGATGACGGCTTTCGCCACGCGCTGCGTCGGCAGGCTGTTGTCCGGGAGACGGTTATGAAGCGGAACGTTGTATCCCTTTGCTTTGGTGTCGCGGCTCAAGCGCTCATCGGTGCGATGGCGGTCGGCCCTGTGCTGGCCCAGACCGGGCCGACGGCGCCTGCGGGTTCCGACTGGCCGACCTATGGTCACGACAAGGGCGGCATGCGGTTCTCGCCCCTGACCCAGATCACGCCGGCGAACGTCGCATCTCTGCAACCCGCCTGGGTATTCCATATGCGCCCCGCAGGCGCTGCGCCCGGCGCGACGGCTCAAGGCGCAGCCGCAGCGGCGCAGGCCGTGTCTGAAGGGATCGCACCGCCTCCGGGCGCTCCGGCGACTGCTCCAGCTGTGGCCGCAGGCGCTCCGGGCCCGCAAGGTCGTCCGGGCGGGGGAGGCGGTATGTTCGGCCCCAACGCCAACGGGTTCGCCGCCTCGCAGGCCACGCCGCTGATGGTCGGTGGGCTGATGTATCTGACCACGCCCTACAAGCGCGTCGTGGCCCTCGAACCCGAGACGGGCAAGGAAGTCTGGTCGTTCGAGGTCGACGGCACGGGTCAACCTTCACAGCGCGGCG